>JBIKYP010000104.1:0-6987 GCA_044355195.1 Crocinitomicaceae bacterium
TAATGCATTCTTGTTGCAAATAAAATCGAAGGTAGGAGGAATTAAACTTCGCAGGACAGTTGCTTTTATTCGTGAGCGGGGTGAACTGGTCAAGGTAAATACGTTTATCGCTAACTTAATCGGAATCAGGACATCTAAATCTCATTACAACGATCTCATTTTACGTTTTAATGACAATATTGAAGGGGAGATTGTTTTTTATAATTGTCTTTTCACTTGGGATGGTCAGAGGTATAAGTTTAGATCTGTGGAACTCATTGAGGGTGTAACATGGAGACAACGTTTGAAGCCGGAATTCAAGGATTCTGTTTCAAATGATATTTACAATACATTGATTAAGAATGAAATGATTCTCTAAGAGTGTTAAGAATGGGACGTTTAAACTTCGTATGGTTTATTTGCTTATTCGGATGCAGTTCAGGAGTGGATCTCTTGCCTGTGAGTAAAGAGTCACTTCTAAATGACATGAATAGCAAGGTATGGCTTGTAGATCAGGTTCTAATGGGAGGTAATAATTTTGCTCCTAGATTGAATGTCAACAAAGATGTTTTGGTTTTTTATCAATCGGGAAAGTGTTTGTATCAGCCATTGCGTACGTTGGGTGAATTAGACGGAAAAAGAGGTGTTTATTCCTTACGTTCTGAGGATATGGATCTTTCGTTATACTTCAGGGATGAAATATGGTGCTTCAAATTATCTGTAATTTCTGAAGACACCTTGTTATTAGAACCGAGGCAACCTACCAATCTTGATTACACTCTTGTCCTCACTCCCTTTCCTGAACTTTAATCTTTTACGAAACGAAGTGTTTTTTGAGATGTTTCCGTGATTACGGTTACAAAATAAACCCCATCGGATAAATGTCCGACAGAAAGATGTTGTTGTTTTGAGGTACTTACGAATGATCCGTCCATCGTTTGTAAGACACATGAAACGATAGGAGATACAGAGTTGATTTTCAACAGATCGCTTGCCGGATTTGGGTAACAAGAAATCTCATCTTTCGAATATATTTCCTTCAATCCGACGGGATCTTCTTTCCAACAATTCAAATCGTCTATATAAAGTATGTACCCATTATTTGTGATTAATCGGAAGGCAACATAAATCGTTTGATTATTATACCCTTCATTTGATAGATCAACGGTTCTTTTAGTCCAGTCAGCATTTTCCTGAAGGATAAACCCAACGGTGTCTTTGAAGGACGATAGTTTAGCATCTGTATTTGATATCAAAACGAGGTAATCATCAGGGAAAGAGGCATCCTGAGACTTTGCCTGCCATTCAAGGAAATTCCCATAACTACCTAAAGAAAGGGGAGGAGTTATTAACCATCTGTCAGCCCTTCCAACAGGTGAAAAAAATGAGGTTGAAGAAGCAACTGTATCTTTTAAGTTTTCCGGGTCAACAAGCGCTACCCAAGCTGCTGAGAATTGAGAAAGCGATGGGTCGGGATTGAGACCATCATTATCAACTATACTGTAGCTAGACGGAATACCCTTCTGAAAGTCAGTATTCAGCAGAGATGTCTGTGATGTGACTTTTAGTGCACCCGAAAAGAAGAATAAAAACAGAATGTATCTCATGATGAACAAAAGTAATGAAACAGTATTAATCTGTTAGTGAAATGAGAATTTCTTTGAATTCCTGATAGAATAGGTCGAAGGCAATCAGAGTATTTTTTAAAAATTCAAAAATGAGGATGTGATCATCTGTATTTAAATAGTTCAATCCTGAACGTTCCCAGACTATCCGAGAAATCGTTCGGTTGTCTGATAAAACGAGGTTTGGAATCCATTCTCCTTTGATATTCATTCGTTTCTCCATTACGGCTTTTAATTCATATAACTGTTCCCAGATAATAGCGCGTACACCCGAATCTTTTGATTGAACATCAAAACAAAGTCGTGCTCCTTCGGTATCAGCTTGAAGTCTAATAAACACGTCTTTAACATCTGAAGGATAGTTGAGCCAATTTATTCGGCGACCATTAGAAGATTTCTGCTTTTTGATGTAATCTTTAAAGGCATTCCAGAACAAGTTGTTAAGTCGTTTTTGTTCCTCTCGAGAAAACATAGATCATGTTGAAAAAGAATCATCAAAATTAAGATTTTTTGACTTTATTTGAAGACTGAATAAACTAGACTTCGTCTATCTTTGTTCTTTTTTGAAAATGAAGGAAAAAAATATTTACAAGGCGTTTAAGAAATTCCAACAAATGCTCAAAATAGAGGGGCGGGAGATTACTCACCTCTACACTTATGCCTTGTTTAGCGGGATACTGAGTCTTGTTTTGCCTATTGGTATCCAGTCTATTATAAACTTTATTCAGACAGGAAGAACATCAACCAGTTGGTTGGTCATAATTATCATCGTAGTTATTAGTATTTCACTTAATGGATTTATGCAATTGATGCAGCTGCGAATCACTGAGAATCTTCAACAAAAGATATTTGTATGGTCATCTTTGGAAATGACCTATCGATTCAGATTCTTAGACCATCAGAAGCTTGGATTGCAATACCCCCCCGAACTCGCGAATCGTTTTTTTGACACCTTAGTCATCCAAAAGGGGCTTTCTAAGGTACTTATTGATATGCCAACGTCTATTCTTCAGATTCTCTTCGGAGTTATTCTCCTTTCTTTTTACCATCCATTCTTTATTGCATTTAGTTTCGTTCTCATCGCCATTTTATTTTTCCTTCTTTATTTCACTAGCAAGAATGCATTCGACACTAGTATGAATGAGTCAAAGGCAAAATATAAAACTGCTCATTGGATTCAGGAAGTAGCTCGCTCATCTACGGCCTTCGAAGTAATTGGTATGAACGATTTTCCTCTCAGAAAAAATGATAAGTATGCGGCAGGTTACGTAAAGGCAAGAGAGGGTCATTTTAAAATTTTGTGGAGACAATATTCGTACCTCATCTTGTTTAAAATCTTTATTGCACTTTGTTTACTATCAATTGGCGGTCTTTTAGTGATCAACCAACAAATGACGATAGGTCAATTTATAGCGTCCGAAATCATTATTCTTCTTGTAATTAGTTCGGTGGAGAAATTAATTCTTTCATTGTCAACCTTGTATGATGTGTTGACTTCCACCGAAAAAATCAGTGAAATAGCCCAATTCCCATTGAAAGATGAAGTTCCGGCATCGAAACTTGCTGAATTCGTTCCTGATGATGCTGTTTTCACTTTCCAGGACGTGTCGTTTATTTCTCCGTATTATGACAGATTAGTTCTTAAGAACATTCATTGTGAGATAAAAGCAGGCTCGAAACTGGCTGTTATAAGTAACACCCAATTAGGTTCGGAAACTTTCATAAAGTTGTTGCAAAATCATTTCAGTCCAACAACAGGAAATGTATTATTAAACAACCTGAATATTGCGCATTACGATTTAAATATCGTTAAAAGCAAAATCGGATCTTTTATGCAATGCGATACTATTTTTTACGGAACCATTTTGGATAATATCCAAATGGGACGAAAGGAAATTGCCTTAGATCGATTGAACGAAGTATTAAATACGTTGGGCTTACTTGATTTTGTTAATTCATTCCCTCAGGGATTGGATACGTATTTGTTGTCAGGTGGAAATTTCTTAGCTACGGAGATTGCGCAAAAAATTATTCTCGCGCGCGCTCTAGTTGGTTCGCCGACGATCATGTTGGCTGATACCTCATGGCAACTTTTGTACGAGATCGATCCAAAATCTTTCAACTCTTTGTTAACTAAAGATGCATCAAGTTCCGGTTTCGTTGCCTGTGTTACCGACCTTGCTTTATTGGATCTTTTCGATGAAATTGCAGTAATCGATAACGGTGAATTGATTGCATTTGGGCCACGAAAAGAAGTTTTGAGTAAAGTTGCCATCGAAAAGTATTGTCATGTCTAGTGCACCTGAAAAAAATATTCGTCAAAAACTTGAGTTTTCGAAATTTCTATCAACCCAATATGTTGAAAGAAAAACGGTGAATAAGCTTTTTATCAAAATTCTGATTGGCTTATTCTTTTTATTTATCATTTTCATGTTTCTTCCTTGGACGCAAAATATTGAAGCTAAAGGATATGTGACCACTTTATTGCCGCAGCATCGACCTCAGTCGATTATGACTGTATTGCCTGGTCGAATTGAGAAATGGTATGTTAAAGAAGGAGATCTGGTGAAAACAGGGGATACTATTGTTGTTATTACCGAGACTAAATCAGATTATTTTGATCCTAAATTACTGGAGAGAACGCGTAGCAGGCTCGAGAACAAAAAGGGGTCTGTAGGTTCTTATGAACAAAAGATTGTGGCGCTGGATAAACAATTGGAGGCCTTTCGTCAAATTAAAGTGTTGAAAACGGAACAAGCCTATAATAAGCTAAAGCAAAGTAGGTTAAAGGTTATAGCTGACAGTAATGATTTGGTAGCCTTCGAAGCGCAACTGGATATTGCCAAAAAACAACTTAAGCGAACATCTGAATTGCATCAACAAGGAATTAAATCACTTACGGAAGTTGAGCAAAAAAAGGTAAAGGTTCAGGAAATGACTGCAAAAGTCATAGCACAGGAGAACAAATTCTTGACCAGTAAAAATGAGGTATTGAATGCCCGCATGGAAATTTCAAATATTGAGGGCGAGTACAATGAGAAATTGGCCAAAACCGAATCTGAGCAATTTTCCGCGCTTTCAAATAAATTTGAGTCAGAAGCTACCGTTGCTAAGATTGAGAATGAGTTTGCTAATTATGAAATGCGCAGAGGTTATTATGTGATTAGGGCTTCTCAAGATGGATATGTTACAAAGCTTAAACAAGCCGGTTTAGGTCAAACAGTCAAGGAGGGAGAGGAAATTCTAACCTTAATGCCCAGAGATTACAGCTTAGCGGTGGAATTCTACATAGATCCTATTGATTATCCACTGGTTCACAATGACGAAGAAGTAAGAATCCAATTTGACGGTTGGCCAGCGATATTCTTCAGTGGTTGGCCTAATACATCCTATGGTACGTTTAGCGGTCGGGTTTATGCAATGGATAATTACATTAGTGAAAACGGAAAATATCGTGTTCTCGTAGAGCCTTGGGAAAAAGATAAGCATTGGCCCAAAGAGGTTAGAGTAGGAGGGGGGGCAAAAACATTTGTATTACTTAATGATGTGCCTGTCTGGTATGAGTTATGGAGGCGTTTGAATGCTTTTCCTCCCGATTATTATCTCCCGGAAAAGCCAATGAACAAAAAGCCGAAAAAATGAAACGGAGATTTTTGTTACTAATTTGCCTATTTTTTTCTTTTGCACCTTTCGGTTTTAGTCAACAGCAAGAGCCTTTAACGTATGAGGATTTTATAAAAATAGTACGTGAGCATCATCCAATTATGCAAAAATCGTTACTGATCAGGTCAGCTGCTGATGCAAATCTTTTAAAATCAAAAGGAAACTTTGATCCGAAAATCACGCATGAAACCGATGGGAAAAACTTCAATCAAAAGAATTATTATCAATTTTCTCATACGGCGCTTAAAATTCCAACATGGTTTGGTTTAGAGGTCAAAGGTGGGTACGAGTTAAATCGTGGAGATTTTATCAGTGCTGAACACCAGACGCCCGCAAGTGGACTATGGTACGGTGGGCTCTCAATGCCACTTGGAAAAAATTTGTTTATTGATGAACGAAGAAAAACCTTGCGTCAGGCTCAACTCATGATTGGCCAGTCAGAAATAGATCAACGAATCATGCAGAGCGACCTTATACTTCATTCGAGTGAAGCATACTGGGACTGGTATCGCGCATTTCATGCATTGGAAATATCAAATGAAGGACTTCGACTTGCTGAAGAACGACTCAATGCGATAAGGATTAGTGCCGAATTGGGTGAGCATGCCAAGATTGATACTCTTGAGGCTACTCTTCAGCGGGATACGCGGACTGTAGAATTAGAACAGGCTAAAGCAAATCACGCTTATTACAGAGCAGGACTAGGAGTGTATTTATGGGGTCCAAACCAAATTCCTTTAGAACCTAAAGAAAACTCATTTCCACCAAAGACCGACAGCACTCATTCTATTTATCATAATATCACCATCGACACAACGGTGTGGATTCGTCAATACGACTACAAACTTGAATTATTAAAAATCGAAGAGCGATTTAAAAAAGAACAGCTGAAACCGGAATTAAATTTAGTATATAATCCTTTGATACAGCCAGTTAGCGGTGGATTAATGCCGTTTTCGACGAACAATATGAAATATGGTTTAACGGCTTCGTTTCCGATTTTTTTACGAAAAGAACGAGGAGATTTGAACTCGGTTCAAATTAAGTTGAAGGAAGCGCAAATTGACAGATCAGTTAAATCATTAGAAATAAGAAACAAGGTTTATGGAATTTCACAAATGGTCTTTTCATTAGGCTCTCAAATTCGTACACAAGAATCCATTATCGAATCTTCAAAAAAAATGCGTGATGCAGAATTGGTAAAATTTGAATTGGGCGAAAGTAGTTTGTTTTTAGTTAACTCCAGAGAACTGAAATATCTCGAAAGCAAGTTGAAGGGGATAGAGCTCATGGCAAAGTACAGGATCTATCAAGCTCAGTTGGATTGGTTACAGACGGATTAAAGTTAAATAGTTTTAAGTGAAGTATTCTTATTTAACATAATATTAATTATAGGACAAATTAGAATAAGGTAATCTGACGATTGAAACATTGCTCTGCTAATAAATTCACACTTTACCTTCAATAAATCGTTGTTCCCAAAACTCATTCAGCAGAGCAACAAATTTTCGCGACATATTATTGAAATAACGCTTTGTTCGATAGCCGCTTACCCAATTTACACCGCGTATAGCATTCGTAAAGAAGATCTCATCAGCAGCCAAAAGATTTTGAGGCAAAATGGAACATTCATACACCTTGATGTTGTTGGCAACTGCAAGATTAATAATCTGCATTCTCATCGTCCCGGCTAAACAACCATCATCTAAGCCAGGTGTAT
>JBIKYP010000105.1:0-6949 GCA_044355195.1 Crocinitomicaceae bacterium
CTACAACAGAAAGTACAGCCAAAATAATCAATGGAAGGGTCATATTCGCCGGTGATTCATGCAAATGGTCTCTGGCTTGTTCGTCACCCCTGAACTCACCATGAAAGACCACGAAATACAAACGGAACATATAAACCGCGGTAAGCAATGCACTAAAAGCCATTAATGCATAAATGAATCTATTGTGATGCAAGGCATGAGCAAGAATTTCATCTTTGGAAAAAAATCCGGAAAGTAATGGCAAGCCGGCAATCGCAGCTGTACCAACAAGAAAAGTTATGTGAGTAATCGGTATAAACTTTTTTAAACCGCCCATTTTTCGGATGTCCTGTTCATGATGCATGGCATGAATCACACTTCCCGAACCAAGAAACAATAGAGCTTTGAAAAACGCATGCGTTGTAACGTGGAACATCGCCGCGACATACGCTCCCATTCCCAGTGAAACAAAAATAAATCCGAGTTGAGAAACAGTAGAATAAGCTAAAACCTTCTTAATATCATTCTGACGCATAGCCATAAATGCAGCCATCAAAGAGGTAGCCAAGCCAACATATAGTATAATTTCCTTTGTTTGAGGCGCATGCTCAAAAAGGAAGTTGGAACGCACTACGAGAAAAATACCCGCCGTCACCATCGTTGCCGCATGGATTAGCGCAGAAACTGGTGTTGGTCCGGCCATAGCGTCAGGCAACCATGTAAACAATGGAATTTGAGCTGATTTACCCATCGCTCCGATGAACAAGCACATCGTGATACCAAAAAGCATCCACCCGGATGGAAGGTGACCTGAAAGAATCGCTTCGCCCACCTCTTTGTATTCTAGGGTACCGAATTGGATCAACATCAAGAATAAAGCGATCAACAACCCAAGATCACCGATACGGTTCATAATAAAAGCCTTGCGAGCGGCAATGCCATTCAACAAACCTTTTTCTCTATCACTGTAATGAAATCCGATAAGCAAATACGAACAAATTCCAACGCCTTCCCATCCGAAGAATAACATAAAATAGTTGCTTCCAAGAACAAGAATAAGCATAGCAAAAATGAAAAGGTTCAAATAGGTAAAAAACTTGTAATACCCCTCGTCATCCTTCATGTATCCCATAGAAAACAAATGGATGAGTGAACCGACACCGGTAACAATCAGCAGCATCAAAGTCGATAATCCATCTACTTGAAAACGGGCATTCAATTCAAGTTCATCCAGCCGAATCATTTTGAACAGGTAGATAAACGTTGCTTCATGGTTTACATTAAAAACGATTATAGCCAAGACAAAAGCAACGAACATTACACCAGTAGCAAGCGAACCGACCACCTTTTTGGAAAGACTTTTTCCCAACGTACCATTAATCAATGCACCCGCGAGCGGGAGAGCCAGGATAGTAAGTATCAGTTTATCAATTGCCATCTTATCCATTCAATTTATTGAACAATCCAACATCCGTCGTTCTAAGGTTTCTGTAAGCCATCACAAGAATTGATAAACCAACTGTTGCTTCGGCAGCTGCGACTACCATAATAAAAAAAACAAATATTTGACCGTCAGCCTTCCCAAAATAGGTTGAAAAAGCAACAAGCAACAAGTTTACAGCATTGAGCATCAATTCAATACACATCAAAAGGATAATTGAGTTGCGTCTTACAAGTACACCAACTGCACCTATTGAAAAAAGCAAGGTAGCCAATACTATATAAAACTGTATTGAAACCCCTGATTGAAAAATTCCGGCTAACATCATATCAATTCAATCCATCATTTGTTTATCCCTTTTGGCAAGCATCACTGCGCCCACCATAGCTGCTATGAAAAGTACAGAAGAAATTTCGAAGGGAAGTACATATTTCGTAAACAGAAGCTGGCCGAGATTTTGCACTAATCCTTGATCATTGGCCTGCACGATAGTTGAAGGCGCAATCACCACCCCATCCTTTAGTGCAGCAATGAACACTGTAAAAAGAGTTCCACCGGCCAACACGGCAGCAATTTTTATCAAAAAAGAGGTATGTGGTTCATTCTCCTTTTTCAAATTCAACAACATCAATACAAAGAGGAACAAGACCATTATAGCACCGGCATAAACAATAATATTAACTACTGCAATAAACTGTGCATTCATCAAAATATAATTCGCCGAAATCATAAAGAAGGTAAGTACAAGGTATAACACACTCCTCACAGGATGTTTACTCAAAACAACCATCAATGCAGACCCAACAGTTAAACCACCCAAAATGGTGGCAATCAATTCCAAATTCATTTTTCTGTTCTTTTACCGGTGTGTTGACGTTTTGTAATATCAATACGGTCATTCATGTCTTCCACAAGTCTATCCTTTCCGTAAAGGAATTCATTTCGTTCAAAATTTGACGGAACAATACGATCCGTCAGGAAGATTGCTTCTTTGGGGCAGGCTTCTTCGCATAAACCACAGAAAATGCAACGCAACATGTTAATATCATACGATTCAGCATACTTTTCTTCCCTGTACAAATGTTCTTCCCCTTTCTTCCGCTCAGCAGCTACCATCGTAATTGCCTCAGCTGGACAAGCCACAGCACACAAACCGCAAGCAGTGCAATTCTCACGACCCTGTTCATCTCTTTTAAGCACATGTTGGCCACGATATACCGGTGCGAAAGGACGCGTTTCCTCGGGATATTTTGTCGTATTGTTCTTTCTGAAAAGGTGCTTAAACGTGATCCACATCCCACCCAATATGGCGGGCAGGTAGACCCGCTCCATAAATGTCATCTTCTTGTCGGAAACGACTTTTTTTCTATCAGTTAAACTCTGCATACTCCATTCCTTAGTTAAACCAGCCCTCTCTGAAAGCTACAACCAACCCTGTTATCAATAAATTGAACAGAGAGATGGGAATTAAACTTTTCCATCCCAAATGCATTAATTGATCAAAACGGAAACGGGGTAAAGTCCACCGAATCCACATGAAAACGAACACAAAGAAGAATGTTTTGCCAAACATCGCCACTAAACCAAGTAATGCTAAGGTGTTACCGGAGAAATGATCCATTCCCGGAAAATTGAAGCCTCCAAAAAACAATACTGAAATGACAGCGGAAGAAGTGAATAAACTGACGTATTCAGCAAACAAGTAGAATCCCATTTTCATCGAACCGTATTCCGTATGGTATCCTCCAATCAACTCACTCTCACACTCCGGAAGATCAAAAGGTGCTCGATTGGTCTCTGCCAGTGCACAAATGAAAAATACAACAAAAGCCACAGGTTGGTAAAACACATTCCAGTTCATACCATGTTGAGCATTCACAATGTCGCGAAGACTCAAACTACCTGTCAGCATGACGATTGTAATCACACAAATTCCCATCGCTAACTCATAGGAGATCATCTGAGAACTAGCGCGAATAGCTCCATATAAAGAATACTTGTTGTTTGATGCCCATCCTCCAATCATGATGCCATAGACACCTATTGAAAGGAAACCCATTATAAAGAGAATACCAATGTTGACATCTGCCACCTGAAGCGCAACTTGTTGACCAAACATAACCAGATCAGCACTCCATGGAATCACAGAACCAGTCATCAAGGCAGTAAACATGGCGATACCGGGACCTAGTATAAACAACCATTTCTCAGCCTGATCCGGAATGAAATCTTCCTTAAAGAAAAGTTTTCCTCCATCGGCCAGAGGTTGAAAAATACCGAACGGACCTGCTCTATCCGGACCAATACGATCCTGAAACCAAGCCGCAACTTTCCTTTCAAAATAGGTTGCATAAGCCGCGATACCCAATGTAACTGCAAACAGGGTAACGATTAGTCCTAACTTTTCAATGATCTCGCTCGTTTCCATTTACTTGATCGATTTTTGAGTTGCTGATCGCACAGTCTGATAATGTCCTTGGGATATTACTGAATGACGATCTATCTTACGCGGACCTTCGATATTCCACTTGGTAATATCCTTTTTTTCGAAGCGACAGTCATTACAAATCCATCCCGTCTTACCATCTTGATCCTCAACTTCGCCGTATTTATCTTTTCGGGCCGTAACTCTGTAAATTTCATTACCAAACATCCAAACGACAGCTTTACCCGAACACGTTGTACATTCACACGACGCATTCATTGGCTTAAGGAACCACACGCGACTCTTAAACCGGAAGGTTTTATCTGTTAACGCACCCACAGGACATACATCGATCATATTTCCCGAGAAATCATTCTCAATAGCATTCTCTATGTATGTGCTGATCTCTGCATGTTCACCACGGTGAAGCACTCCATGTACGCGCTTATCTGTCAGCTGATTCGCAACATGCACACAACGGTAACACAAAATACAGCGATTCATGTGCAATTTAATCTTGTTTCCAATATCGATCGGATCAAAGGTTCTGCGTTCTTCTTCGTAACGTGTCTTGACACCCCCATGCTCAAAACCAAGATCTTGCAAATGACACTCGCCGGCCTGATCACAAACAGGGCAATCCAAGGGGTGATTAATCAAAAGGAACTCAACTACACCCCCACGGTTCTCATGCACACGCTGACTTGTTTTGTTTTTAACAACCATCCCATCCATGACCGGCGTTGAGCAGGAAGCAACTAATTTCGGCATCGGTCGAGGATCCTTTTCAGAACCTTGTGTCACCTCCACTAAACAGGTTCGACACTTACCTCCTGTTCCGGGCAACTTACTGTAATAACACATCGCAGGAGGAACAATATCCCCTCCAACACTTCGAGCAGCATTCAGGATCGTTGTCCCTTCTTCTACATCTATTTGAACACCATCAATGGTAACCTTTACCATAGTTCTGAATTTATAATTCGTTTTTACGCTACCGTTGCCTTCAGCAAACCGTAATTCCTTATTTGTGCTTCGTCCCTATTGGTTACGTGCCACTCAAATTCCTCGCGGAAATGGCGAATCGCAGCAGCCACGGGCCAAGCCGCAGCATCACCCAAAGGACAAATGGTGTTTCCTTCAATTTTTTTGTTGATCTCAGCCAAAAGATCGATATCATGCATGTTTCCTGTCGAATGTTCGAGGCGATGCAATACTTTTTCCATCCAACCTGTTCCTTCACGACAAGGCGAACACTGTCCGCACGATTCGTGTGCATAGAAACGGGCAAAGTTCCAGGTATTTCGTACGATGCACTGATCTTCATCAAATACAATAAAACCACCTGAGCCAAGCATGGAACCAGAAGAAAAACCACCATCTGCCAAGCTTTCGTAGGTCATCAAGCGGTCTTCACCTGCTGCTGTTTTTGTTACAAGATGTGCAGGAAGGATCGGAACAGAGGAGCCACCGGGAATGCAGGCCTTCAATTTCTTGTTGTATGCGATACCACGACAATAGTCATCCCCGTAAATAAATTCTTCGACTGTAATCCCCATTTCAATCTCGTAGACGCCCGGACGAACAAGGTTGCCACTTGCAGAGATCAACTTCGTACCTGTACTTTTACCAAGACCTATTTTTGCATATTCCTCACCTCCTTCATTCACAATAGGTACAACCGCAGCAATACTCTCCACGTTGTTCACCACTGTAGGACAACCCCATAAACCTTTAACGGCAGGAAAAGGAGGCTTCATTCTAGGATTTCCCCGCTTTCCTTCCAATGATTCGATCAATGCAGTTTCTTCTCCACAGATGTAGGCACCGCCACCCGGCGCCACGCCGAGTTCGAGATCATAACCTGAACCTAAAATATTCTTACCAAGAAATCCTGCAGCTTTAGCCTCCGCAATGGCCTTTTCAAGAATATCCAGAATCCACATGTACTCACCCCTGATGTAGATGTATGACTGATTCGCACCAAGAGCATAACTTGAAACGATCATTCCTTCAATTAACAAATGTGGAATTTTCTCCATCAGGTAACGATCTTTGAACGTTCCCGGTTCAGATTCATCCGCATTGCACAATAAATACCTAGGTACACCCTCAGGTTTAGCAAGGAAAGACCATTTCATCCCGGTTGGGAAACCGGCACCACCCCTACCCCTCAATCCCGATTTCTGCACTTCTTCGACCACCTGATCAGGCGACAACGATTTCAGCGCTTTTTCAACCGACCTGTATCCACCATGTTTACGGTACACATCAAAGGTCTCAATCCCGGGTATATGATCATTCTCTAATAGTATTCTTCTTCCCATCTTTACCATTAATTAGGGATAATATCTTCGCGATAAGATGCAATAATCTCATCTACTCGTTCTTTCGTCAAGTGTTCATGAAATTTCTTTCCGCACTGAAGCATAGGTCCATAGCCAC
Source organism: Crocinitomicaceae bacterium (assembly GCA_044355195.1). Taxonomy (GTDB): domain Bacteria; phylum Bacteroidota; class Bacteroidia; order Flavobacteriales_D; family Crocinitomicaceae; genus M0103. Next base: position 6,291 of record JBIKYP010000105.1, read on the forward strand.
AAGCCCCCAGACATTCTACCGTTTTTAATGTGAACATCCCATCTGCAGTAGTTTCGCCTACTTTAATATTGAGCTTCTCTCCGATGTAATCAATCAACTGATCACTTCCAACCAACATACACGGTCCGGTACGACAGACTTCAAACACATACTTTCCCGTTGGTTCAATATTGAACATCGTGTAGAACGTTGCTACCTCGTACACTTCAATGGGTTGAATATTCATTAATTGCGCCACATAATCCATAGTTTCTATGCTTAACCATCCACCAAATTCCTCCTCTGCGATATGAAGGATTCGAATAATTGCACTTTTGTGCTTTCCCGCGGGGTAAGCATCCATCAGCGCTTTCACTTCAGCCAGTTTTTCAGGGCTAAATCCGGGGTTTTCGGAATGTCGTTTAGACAGATCTACGTGTGAACTTCCCATAATTTATGCGTCTAATTCTCCTGCGATTACATTCATACTACTCAATGTCAGAACGGCATCACTAATGTTCGATCCCGTAATCATTTCAGGGTAGGCCTGATAATAAATAAAACAAGGTCTTCTAAACTGCAGTCGATAGGGCGTTCGACCACCGTCACTAATCAGGTAAAATCCAAGTTCCCCATTTCCACCTTCTACACTATGGTATACCTCACCAACCGGAACAGGT
>JBIKYP010000106.1:0-6899 GCA_044355195.1 Crocinitomicaceae bacterium
ATACATAGCAATTACCATTAATAGATTTCCAAAAGGATATGTCTTCACCTATGATGATTTTATAAGCAAGGTGAATGAGCGACAGGCGGTTATTAAAGCACTCAACAGAATGGCTGCTTCTGGTAAGATTGCTAAACTTTCAAAGGGAAAATACTACAAACCGGAATCAACACCTTTTGGAGATATACTTCCGAGCCAAAAACAAGTTGTAAAGGACTTACTTGAAGAAAACGGGAAACCAGTCGGTTATCTTACAGGGTATAGTATTTATAATAAATTAGGCTTAACGACTCAGGTCAGTAACACCATTCAAATTGGAAAAATTGATATCAGACCAAATTTCAAAAGAGAGCGTTATACGATTGCTTTCATAAAGCAGAAAAATACAATCACAAAAGAGAGTATTCCGTTGTTGCAAATTTTGGATGCTATCCGATACATAAAAAAGATTCCGGATTCTAACACACGAAGTTCATGCTTGCGCTTTTTAGAGATTGTAAAAGGTTTAACTGAAAAGGAAATCTCAATACTCATACGCTCCGCAATGAAATACCCTCCGGCAACAAGAGCCATACTTGGGGCTATATTAGATGAAAACAAAACAACATCCACGGATATCCTGTACAATTCGTTAAATCCTATTACTAAATACAAATTAACAGGTGCTTCAACAGTGTTGTCCGCGACTGAAAAATGGAACATTCTATGAAACTATACCAGGAATCAAAATTATTTTACGACACACTGCGAGCGACTGCTCAGCACTTAGATATTAAATTTGAATTTGTTGAGAAAGACTATTGGATTACCTTGGTTTTAGCAGAACTATCCAAGAGTAAATTCAGAGATAATTCTGTTTTCAAAGGAGGAACATCTTTATCCAAAGGACATAAATTAATCGACCGTTTTTCGGAAGACGTTGATTTGGCAATCATAGATGATGGAAATAAATCAGGAAACGAAATAAAAACGATAATCCGAACCCTTGAAAAAGACATCACTCGTTTTTTAACAGAGAGACCCACAGCAGGTGTAACAAGTAAAGGTTCAAGATTCAGAAAGTCCGTTTTTGAATACCCTACAATGGAAAAAAATAATTCCGCAAATACGATAATTGTAGAGATTAACTCATTTGCAAATCCATTTCCGCATCAAAAGTTATCTATGTCAAGCATGGTTCATGATTTTTTAGTTGCCTCAGGAAATCAGGATTATATAGAAACATACAACCTAAACTCCTTTGAAATTAATGTACTGAGTAAAGAACAAACGTTGCTTGAAAAACTAGTTTCTTTGATTCGTTTTTCATTTGATTCAAATCCTATTGAGAGCATCTCTCAAAAGATCCGACATTTTTATGATTTATACTATTTGATACAAAATCCTCAATGTGCAGAATTCGTTGAATCTGAATTATTCAGAATGCGATTCGAAGAAATACTTCAACATGACAGGGATATTTTTGACGAACCATTTCAATGGCAAAATAAAACGATTAACGAATCTCCCTTAATTACTGACTTCGACAATATTTGGGCGAAAATAAAGAACATCTACCAAACAGAGCTTTCGGCTTATGCTTATAGACCAATTCCCATTGAGATTGATGTTGCAGCATGTTTCAAACAATTAACGAATAAAATTTAATTCCACACAATTTTAATTAACCGTTCGAACATCAAGATTTGTCAAGTTTTTTGAGCAAGAAACTTGACATTTCATTTAGTATTTAATACATGTTTTGTCGCAAAAAAAGTAAATATTTGCGACAAATATTCTATCTTCTCAACACACAATTAATTGATATAAAACAGATTAAAACTATTCAACTTTCCTAAGGGGGGTGCGCAAAAGAAAACGAATTCGTAATTAATTATCTATTTCTAATAGGATAATTAACTCGTTTTTAGTAATAAATCAATTTTGTTTTTCAGAGCATTAATTCTGTCACAAATATTTGCTAAATTTGTGACAATAAACAGAGGCAATTTGTCATGCAAAGCATTGAGGAACAGATAGAAAAATCAATTAAGTCAAAACCAAGAGGTGTACTCCTTTTTGGTGATGACTTTATGGAATTTGGCACCTCTGATTCAATTAGGCAAGCACTTGTTCGTCTTGTAAGTAAAGGCAGCATTAAACGAGTTGCACATGGAATTTATGTGCGGCCAGTAATCAGTTCGTACATTGGAGAAGTCATGCCTACTGCAGAAGAAGTAGCACAAGGGATCGCAAAACGAGACAAAATTAAAATTGTTCCAACAGGGGTATATGCCATGAACATATTAGGATTAAGTACACAAATACCGTTGAAATTAGTCTATCTTACAGACGGCGCACCACGGGAAATCCAGATAGGAAATCGCACAATCAAACTAAAAAAAACTACTCCTAAAAATCTAATAGCGAAAGGTAAAACGAGCCGATTAGTAATTCAGGCTCTTCGTGAAATTGGACAATACGGAATCAATTTAGAATTAGAAAATAAAGTAATCGCTTTATTGAAAAATGAAGATCGTAAAGATCTGGAACATGATATTCCATTAGCACCGGTATGGATTCGTAAAATAATGCAAAAGGCACTATGATCAAGTTCTTGCAAATACCGGATACAGAAAAGAGGAGAATCTATCAAGATGTCTCTAATAAAATTGGATTACCACCACAAGCGATCGAAAAAGATGTTTGGGTTACGTTGACCACTCCATGAAATTAGTTCAATCTAACAAAATCCTTTTGGATACTTTGTATGATGTTTGAAGGCATATCCAATACTTGAGCCTTTTGATTCCAAATAGAAATGGAATCTTGAATTTCTTTTACCACATTCCTGGCATTTTTAATGGTGTAGGTCTCTGCGATTGTTAACACATCCTTTAATTCGATATCCACCCTCTTACCATTTACAGATAGGGCTCTACTGGTTTTGGTGTAATTCATCAAAGGATTTAATGAATACGTCAGATCGTATGCCGGCGACAAGTTCCAGCGATCTGCTTTTTCATCGTAGATAAACGAGTGATTTTTGAGGTGATCGTCCGCATTAAAAAAGACAATATTGAATACCATTCGCTTGAACAACTCCTCCATATCGCGATGTGGTACTTTTAAAAACAAGGCCAGCTCAAATAGATTTTCGTAACTAGAATCCTTTGGGCTTTGAAAATCCCAACCGGTTAAACCCGTCGCCGTGAGAATGTGTTTTTTCGTTCCATTCTGACGATCAAAACGGAGTGTTGCAAAATGTTTTTCATCAATGAGTTTAGAGGGCATCATGGTTATTCCTAGATGCGTTGCCGTTAAATAATAGCAATATTCAATCACCTCTCTGCTATACCCTATTTCATCTTCCAAATGCAGTTTGATTAAATAATAATTATAGTCGGAAGAATAGTTTAAATCTCCGGGAATGATCTCACCGGTTTGCTTGTGCTCTGAAATCAAAATCTTTGGTCTTGCCCCACCTGCTGAAGTACCAATTTTAAAGACATTCAGCAGCGCATCGTGATTCAACGAGGTTTCATGCAGTGCCTCTTTGCTGTTCAGTACTTCCTTTAAAACGGTGATGATTTCTGTAAGATCGATCGAGGATGTTTGCGGGAGTGCTTTGCTTGGTCGAAATTCCAATGCCCCCATTCCACGATCAGCCACGTATGCTAACTGTTCAATGACAGAAAGTTGACTAAACTGCTTCTCACTCGATTCTAACCATTTTTTGAAAATGATGTTTCCGAATACATCGGGTAATGAATCTGCAATCATTGGAGGCAAGCCCCTGAACGTCTCTGAATTGAATTGGCTGAACAGCTGAACTTGAGGCACTCTTTTTAAAATACCCGTTTGAGGAAACAGAAGAGTATACCGGTTGCTTTGAAGGAAATCAGGATGATACTGAAAAGATGAACGGTGTTGATCCGCGTCATATCCGATTCTTCCAATTTCCTGACCGAAACAAAAAACACTAATGATCTCATTTTTTGCCATCTCTCTAATATAAGGATTCAACCTGTTCGATATCTGTTCGTCTGCCTTTCACAAAGTCGTTGAAGGCACTCAACAGATCAAAATACTGTAAAACCTTCAATAAGGTATCAATGGTGAAATTCCTTCCCGATTCTAAATTCTGAATTGTAATTCGGGAAAGTTCGAGCTTTTCGGCTAGTTCCTGTCGGGATAATTTTTCACGTTTCCGGTAAGATTTAACCAATTGACCTATCTCTGATTTAACGTCTTTTATTTTCAAGTTGGTAGCCAGCATATTGAACAGTATATTATTCAAATATACACTTTTTATTACTTATTGATAAATATAGTATTCTTTTTTAAAAAAACAAGTAATACAAATTAACTAAGCTCTCCCATAAAAATACTCTCCATACTTGCGAGCGGTAAGTTCAGCATCCAACTTGAGGTATTTCAAAAAGTTGCGCTCAGTTTTGTGACCACTGAATTTCATTATGGCCTGAGCGGGCATCCCTTTAAGAAATTTGAGTGTACAGAATGTCCTTCGGCAGGTATAAGATGTAACTTCCTCATATTTCTTCTTTTTCACCATGATCGATTCTCCAGCAACCTCGCGATAAAAGGTGATTTCATCCTCCATGACCGTTACGAAAGGCTTCAAACTAAAACGGGAAACGACATTCTTATCAAAACACCAGTTCAGAAAAGCTTTAATGTTCTTGTTTTGTTTACCCACCGTATTAGGCAATAGACCTGGTTCCCCTTCAGAATTGAGCGCAATAAAGAAGAGGTAATTCATCCATTCCTGCGGAAATATTCCAGAATCACTTGCAATCAAACCTAACGTCAACGGCTTTTCTAGAATTTTCTCCACCTTTTTCAGATGCTTACGCAGCGAATTGTTATAATCCCGAATGTCGGGTAACTCCTTTCGTTTGGCCTCAATGAAATCGACATGTCACGAACATATAAAATAGAATTAAGTTCAAAGCATTTGTTGATTTAAATTTTCGTTTCTTCGCAAGAAAGGAATTGCTCAATGTGTACGCTTATGGATACTGTAAATTACAAACGTGTGTCAGAGTCTCAAACAGAACTCACCGAACTAATGATCCCCTCTTATGCCAATTTCGGAGGAAAAGTACATGGAGGCATCTTATTGTCATTGATGGATAAGGTAGCTTATGTGTGTGCCTCGAAACATTCCGGTGCGTATTGCGTAACCGTAGCGGTAGATGGGGTGGAATTTTTATCACCGGTGGAAGTTGGCGAGTTGGTTGCCCTCAAAGCATCGGTAAATTACGTCGGAAACACCTCTATGATCATTGGCATCCGTGTGGAGGCGCTCCATCCACGCTCAGGCGTTTTGAAGCATACCAATTCCTGTTATTTCACCATGGCAGCCAAAGACGACAACGGAAACCTTCTCACCGTTCCTATGCTCCTCCTTGAAAATGAAGAACAACTGCGCCGATTTTGTGAAGGGAAACACATAAAAGGTTTATCCAAGCAAAAACGCGAGTTGCTGAAATCGGATCTTTCTAACTCATCTCAAGAAGAAATGCGCAGTATGGTAGAGAGAGAACGATGTTCAATAGTCAGATTTGATTAGACGCTCGGTGCATAGCGTAATTCATTTTGTCGTACATAAATAGCCATATTCAGGGAATTTATTCTCTGAAAAAATAGTATATTTGGGGATTATGATCAAGAGAAATTTATTTGAAACACTACTTTCCAAGTTCAATAAAGGAAAAGCTATTGTGCTGCTTGGACCAAGACAGGTAGGTAAAACCACCTTAATAAAAGAATGTTTAGCAGAAAAAGAGTTTTTATTCCTCAATGGAGATGACCCGGAAATAAGAGACTTATTAGAAGACGCCGGTATCTCAAAACTCAAAGCCATTATCGGAAAACACTCCAACGTATTTATCGATGAAGCGCAACGGATTAAAGATGTAGGACTCATTGCTAAAATGATAACTGATCAATTTACCGAGGTCCAATTGATCTTGAGTGGTTCTTCTGCATTAGAGATCAGCCAATCTACGCAAGAGCCCTTGACAGGTAGAAAGTATGAGTACCATTTATTTCCAATCAGTTGGGAGGAATTTGAAGATTACGTAGGATATGTTGAAGCCAGTGCTCAATTAGAAGAACGTTTAGTTTACGGCATGTATCCGGATGTATTGAATCATCGGCCTGAGGCCCGAGATGTATTGAAGCAACTCACAACCAGTTATTTATATAAAGATGTGCTTTCTTTAACCGGAATCAAGAAGCCGGAATTACTGGATAAATTACTAAAAGCCTTGGCACTACAACTGGGGAGCGAAGTTTCCTATAATGAACTATCCAACTTATTGCAGATTGATAAAGCAACGGTTTCAAAATATATCGATTTGCTCGAAAAAGCATTCATTGTTTTTAGATTAAATAGTTTTAGTAGGAACCAGCGCAATGAGATCAAAAACAACCGCAAGATCTACTTTTACGACAATGGCATTCGGAACATGATTATCAACAACCTTAATCCACTTGATTTACGAACGGATAAAGGAGCGCTATGGGAGAACTTTTTAATTGCCGAACGCATAAAGTTGCAACAGTACAATCAGATCTATGCCAATAATTATTTCTGGCGCACCGTTCAAAAACAAGAAATCGATTTTGTAGAAGAATCCAACGGCCAATTAACCGCCTTTGAATTTAAATGGAAACAGAAACGTTCCGCTAAAATCCCGTCATCCTTCTTGCGTGAATACGCCGCAACGGGACAAATCATCGATCAAGATAATTTCCGGGAATTTGTAAGAAGGAATGACCTCTTATAAAAAACAACCCATGAACGAAATCATTTGTCCTCATTGCAAAAAAGCCTTCAAAATAGATGAAGCAGGTTATGCCGACATCCTAAAGCAGGTGCGAGATCATCA
>JBIKYP010000034.1:0-23513 GCA_044355195.1 Crocinitomicaceae bacterium
TTCTGTTTGCGATTTACAGTTTCATCTGGCTGTTCATCGAACTTGGACTAGCACTATTGCACTCAGGTAAACCAAAAACGATGTTTGAGGAATACCTTGTTAAAACAATTAAATATTTATTCTTAAGTGACGTGACATTTTTGTTTTGCACCGATTCAGAAAACGGAGAACTTTCGACCTACCGTTTATTGGTGATATCACTCGTATTGCTCACATACTTTATGGGGAAACTACAAAAGGAACAGAATAAAAAACTTTTCCTGTCGAATCGTCATTCTGTATATCAGCATAATTTGTTCGATATCAGGGCAGAATACATACTCATTGTTGGTTCGCTCCTGCTTTTTACATGTTTCATTTTTTACCCGAATCTTGCCAGCAATCCGATTTCTCTATGGTTTAGGTCAACTATTACCGACATTGAAGAAACTGCCTTCGTTGGATCCATATTTAAGGCGATTGGGTTTTTCTTTTTAATCGGTATGATATTGAAAATGCTCAATGGTGTTATGTACTTGCTATCGGGTAGACCCTTTATTCAAGCATCAAGTCATTTTAATTTCTCTAAATACCGAAGAGAAAAAGATTTTGATGATTTTGAAGAAGTAAATTGATTAGGAAAGTGAATAAATCAGCGCCTCAACTTGTTGAATAAAAGGAGTCTGATCATCATTAACAAGCACGAAGGAGGCAAGTGGTATTTTCTTTTCGTCGGTCCATTGTTGCTCAATTCTTTTCAAAATATCTTCACGATTCGACTTATCACGGATTATTGCTCGATTAATGCGAATTTCTAACGGTGCTGTAACGAGTATGGTAGCGTCAAAGTTTGCGTAGGCTCCGGTTTCGAATAAAATTGCAGCCTCATTGAAAACGATATCTGCAGTTTGTTTTGTGCACCAATCTAAAAAGGTCTTTCGAACTTCCGGATGAATGATTCGATTAAGTTTTTCGAGTATTTGCGGATTATTAAAAATGATTTTTGCCACATAGGCATTATTCATTTTTCCATCACTATAGGACTCTGAACCAAGTAGTTCAATAACAGATTGCCTTAGCCCTTCTGACTCGTTTACCAACTTCCTTGATACCCTATCGGAATAAAAAACAGGGAAGCCAATTTCCTCAATAATTTTAGCCAACAGCGATTTTCCGGACGCTATTCCACCTGTGATACCGACTTTTTTCACCTTACCGTTACTGATTTAATTCGATTATATGGAATGGTAGTGTGATAATGGCCTGAAAATCTTCCCCGGCCTCCCTAATTTGATCATCATCCTTCTGGAAACACCAATTAATGACCACCTTTGAATTCACTGTATTCAATCTTTCCAATTTCTTAAACATTTCAATTAAGCATTTTGCAGAGGACGTATTGAAATACTCGAGCATCACGTCAAATGTAATTTCAGCCATTTGATCAGTGTAATACGTGTCAATCCAATTGTACAATTGCTTGTATAACTCGATCGGATTATCAAGTAATGATCTTCCTTTAATACATAATTTACCGTTATCTCCATCAAAGAAGACCTCAGGCGTCGTGGATGTGGGTAAAATGTATAAGTTTTCCATTATTAACCTCAATTTTAAATTCAAATATTCTTGCTTACCCTTTAAAATTAGCAAAAAACGTATAGAATCAAGGTGCTCAAAAATTCAAATAAGCCATAATACATCAACAATTCAACATCCAAGAATAAACCTCTTTTCAGATTCAGTGATCTATCAGATAATTCTTGCAATTTTTCGATTGCATTTAAAGGGTAACTTTGTCATATGGAACAAAAACAATGGTTTGAAGAGTGGTTTGACTCACCCTACTATCACATTTTATATAAGAACAGAGATGAATCTGAGGCGGCGCATTTTCTTGACAACCTACTTCACTACTTAGAGCTTCCTGATCATGCGCAATTACTGGATCTTGCGTGTGGAAAGGGACGTCACTCTGTTATTCTTGCAAAAAAAGGATATCACGTCACTGGTGTTGATTTGTCGCCAAACAGTATTCACTCTGCCCGACAGTTCGAAAACAAACATCTTTCATTTCAGGTTCAAGATATGAGAGTGCCATTTACCGAGAACAAGTTTGATGCTGTCCTAAATCTCTTTACGAGCTTCGGATATTTTGATGATATGGAGGATAATCAAAAAGTTATATCCGCTATAAGAAAGATGCTTAAAACCGATGGTGTTATGGTTATTGATTTTATGAATTCACATAGGGTCATTAAGCAACTCATAAACAAAGAAATAAAAAACATACAAGGGATTACTTTCCAAATTGAACGAGAGTATGATGGTTCTCACATTTTTAAACATATACGTTTTAACGAAGAAGACAAAAATTTCCATTTTACTGAACGTGTTCAGGCCTTACTTCTTTCTGATTTCATATCCCTATTTCATACAAACGGATTTAAGATTATTCGTACTTTTGGCGACTTCGATTTAACATCATTCGATCCTGAAACATCGGATAGATTGATTGTAATCGCTAAAAAATCTTGATGGAAAGAACAATCGTATTCCTATCACTCTTACTATCAGTTGTTGCTGGAGGATTCTTCGTATCATCATTACACCGATTCAATAAAACTCAAATTATTAAGGTGTTGCTTGCCTTCAGTGGGGGATTTCTTTTATCTATTGCATTCAATCACTTTATTCCTGAATTATATGAGTCAGGTACAGACAATATCGGCATGTTTATTTTGCTAGGATTCCTTGTCCAGCTCTTACTAGAGTTCTTTTCCGGAGGTATTGAACACGGTCACGTTCATGTTCATGAGGGACAAAAAATGCCCTGGGGTTTATTCATTTCTTTATCTGTTCACTCCGTTTTAGAGGGCATTCCTCTCGGTAATGAACTCCTTCACAACTACGAAACAATTGGAGTACATCATGAACACGGAAATTCATTGCTATTAGGAATTTTATTTCATCAGTTACCCGTATCTATCGCATTGATGACATTGCTTATTCATTCAAATCTTAAAACTATTCAGGCATGGTTTATTCTCATGCTGTTTGGTATTATGACCCCTCTTGGGGTAATCATTGGAATCTTCGATCTTCCGATACTTTCCTTCCTCGATCCTCAGGTAATCCTGGCAATCGTGGTTGGAATGTTCCTGCACATATCTACGACGATTATATTTGAGACTTCAGAAAATCACCGAGTAAATCTGCTAAAACTGGGGGCAGTCATTCTTGGGCTAGTCCTTGCGCTATTTATGAATTAGCAAATCATCTTTACAAAAGTGTGCCACATAATAAGCATATCTTGTGCAACACTCGGATTATTGAGATATTTCATATTCAACCGGATTTTAGCCGGCATAATTTCGTCGATATATGTTTTTCGAGGATCTTCTGCCTTGCCCAGCAATTCGTTTTCTTCGAAATACTCCAAGGAAGCGTAATCGGTAATTCCGGGCTTCACAGATAGAATCTTTCGTTGTTCAGGGGTATACAGATCAACAAATTCTTTTACCTCAGGACGGGGACCTACAATACTCATTTCTCCCTTCAATACATTTATGAACTGAGGAAACTCATCCAGTTTGTATTTTCTGATAACACCTCCTGAACGGGTAATGCGCGGGTCTCTCATTCCAACCGTGAGTTTACCCAATTTATCCGCATCAAGACGCATTGAACGAAACTTCATCATTCGAAAAGGAATTCCATTCTTTCCAATTCGCTCTTGTCGGTAAAATACGCCACCTTTCGACTCGAGCAATATCAAAATACTGATTACCGCACCGAACGGTAAAAAAATCAATAAAATGATACTTGAAACAATTATATCAAAAAGCCGTTTCATTCCATAACCTGATTTACTGCATTTCTCACGGCGCTGATTACCTGTTCGACTTGTTCATTGGTCAAATTAAAGTAAACCGGTAAAGAGATCTCGTTGTGGTATTTATTCCAGGTTTCAGGATAATTTTGAATATCATACCCTCTCTTTTTATAGGCCGTTAGGTTAGGCAGTGGCAAAAAATGCACATTGACTGAAACATCCTGATCAAAGATTGCTTGCATGATGGCATCCCGTTGTTGTTCCGTTGCGCCATTAATCCTCAATTGATACAAATGATAACAACTGGTTTTATTTGAAGTAGTATGCAGAGGCGTAATCGCCCAGGAATCATTTTTAAAAGCCACATCATACTGACTAAATATTTCTTTTCTTCGATCTAGGTTCTCCTGATAGCGCTCCAATTCGATAAGTCCAATAGCTGCCTGAATATCGGTCATATTACACTTAAAACCAGGTTCTTCTACATCGTACCGCCAATTTCCTTTTTGGGTTTTTGCAAGCGCGTCTTTGTTCTGACCATGCAGAATGAGCGTACAAAATTCCTTGTAAATAGCCTCATGATCAAATGTATCAGGAAGATTAAACGCGAGTGTGCCTCCCTCTGCAGTAGTAAGATTCTTAACCGCATGAAAGGAAAAGCATGTTACATCGGTCAAAGAACCTGAGCGATTTCCGTTTAAACTTGCACCAAAACTGTGTGCAGCGTCAGAGATGACCAGAATACGTCCCAGATTAGCTTGCTTTTCATTCGATGGTTGATATTGACGTACAAATTGTTCTTCACGCACCAATGCATTCAACCTATCATAATCACACGGAAGGCCCGCAAGGTCAACGGCAATAATTGCTTTTGTTCGCGGAGTAATTGCTTGTCGAACAGCTTCTATCGAAATGTTAAAATCCTCCTTATTAATGTCTACCATAACCGGTTTTGCACCAGCGTGAACAATAACATTTGCTGTCGCGCAATATGTGTAGGCGGGAAGGATAACCTCATCACCCTTTCCAATCCCCCACCAATGCAAAAAAACCTGCATACCCATAGTCCAGGAATTCACCGCAACGGACGCTTTACAACCACAGTATTGCGAAATCCTTTTCTCAAACAACTTGGTGCGAGGACCGGTGGTAATCCATCCACTTTGCAGTACCAAAGTAACCTCATCAATTACTTTCTGATCTATTCGTGGGGGTGAAAATGGGATCATTAGAAAAACAAAATATACACATTAAAAATTAAATTATTTACACTCAAATCATGAATAAGAACAGCGTAATCATTAACTAACAGTTTTGTAGCTCTCTAACCTCGAATCATGAGTGGAAACAATACAAAAAATGGTATAAAAAAAAGAAAAATAAACAATACCCGCTTGTGTTTCAAACATAGATTCAAAAAACAAATTGACTGTCACAATCATCATAAATAAAGAAAAAAAATAGAACTCACCTGAACGTCTAAGAAGGAAGGGATAAAGTAACATCACACCAAAAATGAGCAACCCAATAATACCGAGAGAAACAGCAACAGTTAAATACTGATTATGTGAATTTAATTCCGTTTCTAATTCTCGTGTCATTCCTCTTTTTTTATACTCCCTCATTAATTCATCTTTGGAATCACCAGTTCCAACCCCGAAAATGAAATGATTTAAAAAAAGGGAAGCGGATGTTTTCCAAACTAAAATCCTGCTGACCGTTCCATCCTTACCCGACAATATAGCTTCATTACTTTCATTTTTACCCTTGATTGCATTAAACACATCCTTACCAACAGGAATTCGACCAGAAAAATTAGTAGTGTTGGAAATATTAAAGTAAGTAAACATGCCGAATAAAACACATAATATACTTAAGCCCAGAAGTGTATATTTAGCTTTAATTAATTGATAAATTAAAACCCCCATCAATATAGCTAAGACAAACCATCCTGCTCTTGAGCTTAATAAAAGAATATACACTGTAAAGAATGAAACAAGCAAAAACCCTAGCCACTTTGATTTTAATTTGCCTGAATGTGTGAAATAAAGTATAGCTAAAATTGAGGTTGAGGAGTACATTGATGAGTAACTTGGATGTAAAAACCTACTTAAATTAGTGTAGTAGAAATAATTAACTCCTAAGTTAAATTTTGAGTGAGGGAAATCAAACGAAAATGGCCTGTAAAAACATAATAGCGCATAACCAATCGAAAAAAGAGCGTAAACAGCAGATCCAGCAACAAAGAAATACAAGTATTTATCCAAATATTTCTTGGTGACATCAGAGTAGAATACATAAATAAATGGAAGAACCAAGTGCGATAATTTTGTTTCAATAACCTCCTTTCCAAAACTCAGATTGGTTGAATATAGAAGTCCTATTAAATAAACTAAGTACAGAGACGACATGAAAAGAAGTCCTGTGTTTTTAAGTAACTTTTCTATATTCTTGCCATTTCTGAAATTAAAAAGACATACAATTCCCAACAAGATTATAAGCGGAGGAGTTATTTGCTTAAAACAGGGAAGAGAGAAAGCCAATAGACTTGTTAATACAACATGAATTTGCTCATTTATTTTGATACTCATACCCTAATCTTATCCCAGCTATTTTCAAGATTTGCAGTCTTGAATTGTTCAGCCAAAGATCTATCATAGTAATTCGAAAAATCAATGCCTGATACAAACATATCTCTATCTATATTCCTAGTATCTTCGACGACTTTTGCAGGAGATCCTTTGATGTATGAATAATCCGGATATGTTCCATTCAATAGGCTTCCCGCTCCAATAATACAACCCTTTCCTATTTTCGTTCCCGAAAGAATAATGGAAGAAGTTCCGACAAATGTATATTCACCAATCTCAACAGAATTTGTCCTATATGCTAAACGTTCAGTGTCTCTAAACTCCATGTATTTCTTACCAAGTATCCGAATAGAATCCTGACTACTATGTGTATAAATACAAGTATGTGACGCAATATGTACTCCTTCTTTAATAACAATTCCACCTACTCCGTCAAGAAGACTATAATGGCCGATCCATACATTGTTCTTGAGATCAATTTTGTTTTTATAGTTCATGACACAAGTAGAAGCGATTCTTGTTCGTTTATAAAAATTTTTATCTATTTGATTGTAGAAGCCATAAATCATAAATGGTTTACGCAGTAAGCTTCGAATATTGGTGAGAATTGAGACAACAACTCCAAGAGGTGAAAAATATAATTTCCTCATCATAATAGATCAGTATTCAAACAAATATAGTTATAATAAATTTCTGCATTTTTAGGAGTAAAGTTGAAAGAAGCTAAACGTGAATTTTCCTTAGATAAATTTAACCTTTGGTTATCATGTAAAATATTAAGGATGTAAAGAGCTACTTGAGAAGCATTCACTTTTTCAAAGATTTCACCACACCTATGCTTCTCAACTAAATTACCCAATTCCGATTTCTTAGAGGCAAAAGCCAAAATTGAACAGCCTGCGGCCAATAAATAATAAGTTTTACTAGGCACAGAACTATTTTCAGCTCCTATGTCGAGCGTTACAATTCCAATATCAGCACTCGTCAATGAAAAGGGTAACATCTCTTTATCTTGATAAGGAAGGAACAAAACATTTGTCAAACCCCTGTCACTCGCCCACTTTACAATCTTATTTTTTTTTGCTCCTTCCCCAATAATAACGAATTGTATATCTAAACTAGATCTCAACTGATGTGCCACTTCCACAATGGCCTCAACATTATGCGTAAAACCAATATTTCCGGAATACATGACGACAAATTTATCCTGAAGGTCATGTCTCCGGACAAATATATTTTCTGATTTTGGCAGAGGTTTAATAAAATCTATATTTGACCAGTTGGGAACGATAATAGGTTTTTTATTTGTATAACGTGATAAGGCCATCGACAAATGCTCACCCAATGTGAAAACATTTCTAGCTCTTTTAAAACTCACCTTGTTTGCTCTTTCCCAGAATCTAATTAGAATAGATCTCCGACCTAACACATTCATATTCGCCAAGACATCGGGATAAAGATCCCAAATCACCAAATGATACTGTTGTTTCCTAATCAGATTGAAAAAAAAACCGAAAAAAACAACAAATGGCGGAGTAGTAAAAAGTACAAGATTATACTTTCTCGACTTAAAAAGTAAATAAAAAAAACACAAAAAGGAAAACGTAAGCCAAGAGACTAATCGCTTGAGTGCAGAAGCGGACGTATGCTTATTGAAATATTTAACTTCAATATTTGAGTTTAAATCCGCATAGTTACTCTCAACAACCCCGGTAACCAAGATGACTTTTTTACCATTTTCAGCGAATAAGTTGACGATATCAATAGTCAACTGCCGAGACACTTGTACAACAAAAATGTATTTACCCGAATCCATGATTTTCAGGATATTTTTTCAATAGCTTTCGAACATCAAACACATTAAATCGTGCATATTTTTTTATGAAATACTTAATTTTATTTTTCCATCCAAACGCACTTATACCTGTCAACTCCTGCTGTGGAATATGAAATTCTGGAACGATTGTTTTCACATAAGTTTCAACATCATTCAGCGCGCTAATATATGGGATATAGAGTGTTTTTATGACCGCGTATGTTGGATGTCTCCATCCAAAGTCTACTAAATTATTTTTATAAAAGCGAACATGATGAAAATGATAAAAAATTGCCTGGAACTGTTTGTTAGTTTTTCTATCCAAAAACGTTACCTTATTTCCAATTCTCCCTAATAAAGGCCATTGCTGGACATTCCAGGAAGCCAATCCTCCCCCTAAATGTTGTAGCACATGTACGCCATTAAAACGTATTGTCCAATCATCTAAATACTTCTGATCGCCAAATTTACCCTCTTCATACCTATCGTAGCACCACTCTATGCATGATTCACGCCACCATCTTAGGGCATTTAACCCATTGGAATCATTTAGAAATGTAACAAATTGAACACAATATTTTCCGGACTTTTCACTTCTGTTAAATTTTTTGGGGTATCGGTGTTCTGTCAGCAGAATAGATGAATCCCCCATTTCATTGAAGATAATTTGAGGATTCTGATAAAAAAACAAATCTGCGTCAATATAAGTACAGGCAGTCACATTAAAGCGTTCTATCACAAACAATACTGTTGACGGCGTACATGTCCAACAATACTCTGCTTTAGTTCTGTCTGATTTAACCTTTCTAAGTTTCTCGTCTTCAAACTCATCTAAAGAAATAATTGTAGCATTTTTAAGCCCCAATCTTTTGAGTATATCATGGCTTATATCATCAAAAGCAAAAATATACAAGTGAAAATCTTCACAGACAGCTACAAGCGATTGATACATCAAAACGCCTCTGGTTAAATAGAATGAGTCAAAGAGTGTGCAAAAATGATACATATATAATTAGTCTAATGCTATTAAAAGGTATTCATTACTTCAATAGTCCTGTATATATCATTTTCAGTATGAAAATATGAAATAGGCAGACTTAGAGTTGTTTGATGTATCTTTTCGCTGATTGGATAATCTGACTTTTCGAGTATTCCCGTCAACGCA
This sequence comes from Crocinitomicaceae bacterium, assembly GCA_044355195.1. GTDB lineage: Bacteria > Bacteroidota > Bacteroidia > Flavobacteriales_D > Crocinitomicaceae > M0103. The sequence continues at coordinate 9,387 of JBIKYP010000034.1, forward strand.
TTTTGTTTCGCCGGGGAAACAGGATAATGTATTTCAGTTTTTATCCCATTTTTTAATAAATATGTTTGTAATTCATCTCGCTTATTGTGACGAATATTAAATATATGATAGACATCAAAATAATCGGAATCCACTACAGGCGTTATAAAATCAGATTTTAGATTGTGAAGATAAAGAGCCGCTAATTTTCTTTTGTGTGAAGTTATTAAATCAAGGTATTTCAATTTTACCGAAAGAAATGCAGCTTGTACTTCATCCAAGCGGGAATTGTATCCAACTACCTCATTGTAGTATTTCACATCCGAACCATAATTTCTTAGCCTGCGAATGCGGTGACCTAATTCCTTGTTATTACATGTCACAGCACCTGCATCACCGAGTGCCCCCAAGTTTTTGGTAGGATAAAAGCTGAATGCTCCATAATCCCCAAAAGTACCTGTTTGTTTCCCTTTATATGAGGCTCCATGTGACTGCGCACAGTCTTCGATAAGCTTTAAATCATACTTCCTGCAAATCTCTAAAATGGGATTCATATTACAAGGCTTACCATATAAGTGAACAACGACTATAGCTCTTGTTTTTGATGTTATTTGCTCTTCGATTTTCGCAGGGTCAATGTTGTATGTGTTTATATCAGGTTCAACCAATACAGGTTTCATTCCATTTTGTAGCACACTTAAAATCGTAGCAATGTATGTGTTGGATGGTACAATGATTTCACTTGATTTCTCAAAACCTAAGGCATTTATCGACAAAGTAATTGCATCAAGTCCGGAGGCAACGCCAATACAGTAATCGGTCTTTAAAAAGGATGCAAAATCACTTTCAAACTGCGCAACACTTTCACCCAGCACATACCATCCGGAAGCGAGTTTTTGCTCAAAAACAGACAAATACTCTTGAAAGAATGGAGCATTCAGTCTGGCTAAATTTTCATATTCAATCACGGTATTTTTCATAAATGTAGTCTTTTTCATCATAGTATTCGGAGGCAAGTACCATCAATATAGCATCCTGAGAAAATAGGTGCATTTCATGCCAATCTTTAGGTTCAAGAATGAGACATTTATCCGGTGAATCCAATATGAAATTTTCTTTCTTTCGATTGTCATCATTACTTATGATGCAACTACCTTTTATACAAATCGCCGCTTGTTTGGTTCTATGATGGCGATGACCTCCGCGAACAGACTCATCTACCCCATAAATATAAAATATGCGTTTAATATCAAAAGGAATAACTTTTTCTATCACGGTAAGATTTCCTCTTGTATCAGTAAAAGTTTTTAAGCTAATAAAATGAGCCATTCATTAATAAAATTAAACAAAACTAATAGTTACTATCTTAATTTGAAGAAAAACGTTTTAAAGGCCGCATCGGCAACATTAATTGTTTCGCGAGTTGTATCTTGAGAGATTAGTATATATTTACTCTCAAAAGCCGAGATGAGATTATTTTCATTTAGTAACCAACATGGATATGAGGCCTTATAAATTTTTTTCGGCACTTTCTGAATAGTAATTCTGTCATTTCCTATTAACAACACAGGAGCCCTGTCTATTAGTATGTAAGGCATTTCGTATTTCAAAAAGGAATCAATTAATTCATAAGGTCTGTCAATGTATTGCAGTACAGAAGACAGAAGTAAAATATTCACCTTGTTTTCTTTTAAACAAGATTCAATATCTTCGTAGAAATGAAGTGTTTCATTCGCAAAGTTTTTTTTGCCTTCTTCCACAAAATGCGATTGTTCAACAATATTCCATTGCAAAGATTTCAATGGAGTTAATGCCGATTTATTTTGGTAGTATGTGCTGCCAAGAGACCCTCCAAAATCTAAAATATTTACATGGCCACCAAATTTTTCTCCAACTTGATCAAGAGCACTCAATAAGGAGTAGGAATAATGAGCTTCAAAAAACAAAACGGAATCTCGCTCATAAACCGCTTCTCCGTTTTTAACCTTCAATAAGGCATTCTTCACTTTTTCCAAAATCACTCCGTTATCGTAACCTGTACATTTGGCAGAGGCTTCGCTCCAAGAAGAAAAACTGCCGCTCCAACCGTAAAAATATCCCAGAAATCTATTTAGAAAGTATTTTGGAATTATTCTTTTTATAATTGATTTAATACTTATTTTCTTTCTAAGTGTCATATTTTGTATTGAGCTACTCGATAAGTGGTTGCCTTTTTCATACTCCTTTGATCTTTTTAAAGTTAAAACTCTATTTTTAACTTGTCTGAAAAAAGCAGCCCTTTACCATCTTTAAAAAACAAATTATTTACATTTGAAACTTAACTTGAAAAAATCTTTCCATCGCTTTTTGTTATACCATTGTAGAGTTAAGTCTTTAAAAGATTAGTTAAAATATAATCAACTTTTACTACCCGTTTGCCAACAGTGTGATCTTTGAGTGTTCTTCTCTGCCCGGCATCACCAATTTTTTTTCTTTCAAGAGGATGTTCATCCAACCATTTTATTTTTTCCACACATTCATTCATAGATCGATATGTAATCAATTCATTATCAACATCAAATAACTCAGGTAAATTTTGCTTCCAGTCTGTTAACAAACATACTCCTGCACCAGTAGCTTCAAATAACCTCAGATTACAGGCACAACCTTTGGCAATATCACCATGAATATTAAAACATATATTTGATTTTTCAAGGGTTTTATACATTTCTATTCCAAAAACAGGAGATTTTACACGACTTAAAAGTTCATTTGAATAATAACTGATTTCAGATTCTGCATGAAGCTTATATTTATTCAAAATTGGGAGTGAATTAACCAAAAAGTTAAGCTTAAAATTATTTAATGTGCGAACTGTTTTAGAAAGTGTTTTTTTTAGAAAAATTCTGTTTTTAGACTCAACATTTCCGTACAAAGTTACATTTATGTCATTTTTGATAAATTCCTCTAAATAGTCAATGCGGGTTTTGTGTAGCCCATAGCCTGTAAGTAAAGAACCGGTGAACAATACATTGGAGGCGGGATAATGATTTTCTTCTTTTTTAAGTTTCTCAATAACAATAGGATCAAATGAGTGATAAATGAGCTCAACTCGTTTGATTCCTTTTTTTTTCAATTCATCAAACATACAAGGAGTGCAAGTAAAAACTAAATCCAATTTACAAAGGGCTGCTAAATGTACATGATTGTAGGGGGCACAAATATGGCCTACAATTTTTTTGACCCCCACAACTTCACTCTTGACTATTTCTATCCATTCAGGGGTCAAAAATTGTGTGGTATCAATCCAAATAATATCTGGTCGATATTTTTTTAACTGCTTTAATACAATTGCATCATTAGAGAGATTTCCTTTAAAACCATGCTCATCAGCCCATTTTTTTTGTAAGCTTGTAGCATTTGAAACAATATCTATTGCTTCAACCCCCAAGAATCGTAAATACTTACCATAAGAACTTACGATTTCAATAGATTGATCGATCATTTTTTCATAAAGTTCATCATAAGATAAATCATTGTGAAGAGGATTTTTTTCAAAAAAAGAGTTTAAAAACTCTTGATAATAATCAGTAATTCGAATAAACCTATAACTCATTTTTGTTGAAATAGATGGACTTTAAATTCAATCTCAGATTTAAGAACTCACTACAATAGATTAATTAAGCAACTTGTTTTTGTAAAATAAAGAAAGCCAAAATAATAAATAATGTAATTCCGCCTGTGATAAAACAGCTCAGGAAGGGGGCACTTAAGAAAATGAATAAGTACGCTACAAACAACCCAAAATAAGCTTTGTGTAAATTCAATGCAGAAAAAACCTTGAACAAGAGAGAAAATATAATTGAAAAAATAATAACTCCCCAATATCCAAGATTCATAAAACCGTCAGAAACAATACCATTATTGGCATAAACTGTCGGTTGATTCCAATATATTTTGGTTAACAAAAAACCTACGGGCATTTCATAAGGACTCTTAACAAAATGATTAAACACGTGACTCTCGGCAAAATAAAAAGGCCGACCATTAAAAAAATCAAAATACCATTGATTTAGCAATGCTGGGATAAAAATCATGCGATTAACAAAAATTCCACATAATAGTGGCTCATTTAAAGTGATGTCTATTATTGGAATAGCGATTAAACAAATGAGCAAAAACTTTAGAAAATTCAATGTTTTGGACGAGAAATCAGATCCCAAAAAATGAAATAAAAACAATGTGAATATTGTGAAATAGACGATTTTATTACCGGAAATAATATAAAGATAAATCATAGCTATTACAACAGTAAACAATGGAATCCAATTTCTTTTAATCAAGAAATAAATGGTTGCCACCGGCAAAATAGTCTTTACCAGTATATGATAAGCATATCCGAGATACACGTTTATATTCTGTGAAAAGTCGGCTCTGGTTTCATATATCTGACCTAGCAGAAGAGTGTTCAGATTAAATTTGTCCTGAAAAATAAAAAAAAATGGAATCACGAATAAAAAAAGAGACTGCACAACCCTGTCTCTTGTTCTATCCCTTATTTTAAAAGTTGGTATTTTAACATTGATTCTATAAGACAAAGTAAACACAGAAACTAGGAACAGATTTGACACAAAAGGACCAAAAGAACTGTTGCCAAAAGAAAAGAGTATCGCATTTGGCACATAGAAAAGAATCAATAAGAACATGTAAATACAGAAAAGAAATTTATCTGACAAATACAACGCTAAGCTTGCCAATAACAGAGTTAAAAAAATCAATTTAGTAACTATAAATTTTATCCAATTAAAGCCAAGAAAATACCCCATGTTTGAGCAATACTTTGTAATAAAGAAAACAAAATATAAATCAAGGATTAAATAAATGACAATCATGAGGAAGAATAGATGATAAATTTCCTTTGATTTTATCAATTTTAAAATCCCTTGGAAAGCTTCCAGAGAGAATTTATTTTGAAATAAATAGTTCCTGAGATTAAACATTTTATCAAAATTTATATTATAGTCCTTATCAGAAGGAGAAGTGTGTGTAATGGTTTATAGCACACTACATATAAACTTGTTCAATGTGGTTTAGTGTTCTTTCGAAGACTAATCTCATAGGAACGAACTATTGAGAATAACATAAACAAATTTATAGAAAGTAAGATAGACTCAATAGTCACATAAAAAATGAGAAAATATTCAACACTGGTTCCATTCATGAAAAGTAAAGTACAAATACTCAGGAAATAGAAAAACTGCCAAATACTATTGATCCTTATTTTGTTAAAAATAAGAAAAAAAGATGAAAAGGAAGATGTTATGAAATTTAGCGAGAAGCTAAAAATTAATATTTTAGAAAAAAAACTTGATAAAATATAATTAGTGCCAAACACAACTTGAAAAATCGAATCACCGACAGTAAAGACGACTAAACTTTCAACCGCTACAATTACCAACAAAATAATTAGCAAATTGCGAACATCCGGTATGATACTTTCATGATTTCTCTTCTTTTCGGTGACATGTTGAAACAAGACTTGACTTATCGTAGAAGAAACAAAAATCAAGGGTATGGAAAGTACCATTCTCGTAAGATCCAAATAACCGGCTGTTTCTATTGAAAAAAATTTGCTAAACAATAGAAAGGGAAATATAGTTGCAAAGTTACTGAGTAAGGTCGGTAGAAGGTTATACTTCGGATAATCAATATATTTATGAAAAACAAAACGCATCTTCTTGGATGAAATCATTGAAAATGTAAACTGATTTCTAAAAACTTGTCTGAACGCACTTAAAAAATTCCCTAGATTTCCAAAAAAATCTCCAATGAACAAACCACCATTAAACTTGAACAGTCCCGAAGTAAATTGAACTCCGACCTCAATTGTTCGCCGAATAATTTTATTCTCCGATGACGATTTAAATGCCTTCATTCTAATTAACCAATAATTCATACTTTGATAGCTTCCGAATAAAAAACAGGATATTGGCAAAAAATAGTAGTAGTGCCCATATTTTTCAGGAATATTAAGTAATCGTCCGATTTCTTCCTCGAAGAAGAAAATAATAAAAAATAGCAGTAAATTGATTATTAGATTAATGATTACAGAAAGACCTAGAAGATTTGCAGCTTCTATATTGTTTTCAGGCAAGACAACAGTGGATTCATATCTCAAGGAGGAAGCTATCGTAATGACAGCAAGTAAATTAAGATAAATAGCCATAGCTCCAAAATCATCAGGTGCAAACATTCGCCTTAAAAATGGATGAAGCAGGATTGGTATAGCCTGAGCTACCAAGGAGCCGACAATAAGAATGACGGTATTCCTGCTAAATTCTGAGCTCATTCTCCTTATTAGTTAACCATTGATATCGCTGATGAACACCATTGTAAAATTAAGCATTCATTTTACAATTTACTACGCAGACAAAACTATGTCTTTCGATTGATAACCAAACAAAACTATGCGTAAATCCTTTAATACAATTTATTATTCCAACTCTTGGAGAACCTCAAAATTACGTAAATCACTACAATCTGGTAAATTGCCTGACATACACTTGTTATCCAGAGAGTTAAAAGCATGTCGGTATGAAAAAACCATCGAGGGATAAGCAACGTAAGAATCATCAATAAAGAGCCAAACAGGGCCAAACGAAAAAATGAACCTTGACGCTTCAAAATTAGCGGCAAAGATGATATTGGTGAAGCAACAAAATTGAACATGAACCATGGAGCCATAATTTCAGCATATTGTCCGGCATCTTTCCATTCTTTGCCAAAAACTATGGTAAATATCTCACTACCAAAAAAGAAAATCAAAACAAATGGTAGTATAGAAAAAATAAGAAGTGTTTTGATGGATTGGGTCGCTACTGTTGTTATATTTTCCCCTTTATTCATTTTTTCAGCACACCGTTGAAAGAACACCTGACCAATGGATGTTCCTACTAAAACTAAAGGCATTCTCAACATTTGGAACGTATGATTATATAAACCAAACTCACTTTGACTAAATAAATTCCATATAATCGCCGCAATGAGTAATTCTTTAGTCATATCCATCAAAACATGGGGTAGATTTATTTTTGGGAAATCAATAAACTGCTTTGCAAGAACCGCATTTCTTGGTGACTTCGGGGAAATTCTGTAGGCCGTTTTTCTTACTTTAAAATCCTTTAAGAAGAAAAAGCATCCGGCAATAAATCCAATTACAGTTGCCAGAATTAAACCGATATAACCTGAATGTAAAAACCCAAAAAGTACTTTAAACACATTGCTCACACCGGAACCCACCACTTTTGAGTAAGATATTATTTTGAATTGTTTCATTCGTATGGACCAATTCGTGCCCAAATTTTGAAATGCAAGTAAGACAATACCCAAGGGAATACACAAGTAGAAAAATATACCGGAAAAATTCTTGGAAAGCAAAATAGGATAAAGAAGTACGAGAAGCACTACTAATGAGGTAAACAATGTTAAGCGCAGGGAAAAATGATAGACCCGAAAGGAATGTTGATCGAGTTTAATCACCGGGAGGGCAAGTTCATACCTCGCAGTTGCAATTGCTGCACCGGCGGTTACAATACGAAGATAGAGTCCCAACTCAGCAGATTCATCCGGAGAAAATAAACGCGTAATTATCGGTGTAAGTAGGTAGGCAATAATTTGGGAAAAAGCTGTTCCGGACGTCAGAAGCATTATGTTCTTTGCAACCTCCGATTTCAGATATGCTCTTTTAATCATTAGAGGCTAATTAGACAAGTACTCAGATAGACCCTGCTCAAAGTTCCAGATATTGGAGTAACCCAATTCATCAATAGTTTGAGAGATATCCGCCAAAGAATGTCTTATATCACCGGTACGATCTGGTCCATGAGTAATTATAGTTCCGGGATTAAATCTCCCTTGACTTTCCAGAATATCCTTAATCGTTAAAATCACGGCATTTAAGGTAAAAAAGCGTCCACAAGCGACATTGAAAGGTCTTCCGAAAACACCCTGATTCGTAGTAGACAACGCACAAATATTTGCTTGAACTGCATTTCTTACATAAGTGAAGTCTCTGGTTTGCTTACCATCTCCGTTAACAATAATGAGCTCACCCTTAAGCATTTGATTAACAAATTTTGGAATTGCCGCAGCATACACACCATTTGGATCCTGTTTTGGACCAAAAACATTGAAATACCGTAATCCTACTGTTTCCATTCCATGTAATTGATGATATACAGAGGCATACTGCTCATTAAGCTTCTTTGTCACAGCATACGGACTCAATAGGTTTCCTTCTGATCCAATTGTTTTTGGTGAAACGGAACTGTCGCCGTAAACCGAAGAGGAACTTGCATAAACAAAACGTTTTATTCCCTCCTGTTTGGTAGCGTGCAAAATATTTAAAAAACCTGTGGCGTTAACAGAGTGAGTATTTTGTGGGAAAGCTATCGACCTAGGAACAGATCCCAATGCAGCCTGATGACTAACTCCATGCATTCCTAAGACAGCTTTTATACAATCCTCTTCTGAACGAATGTCACCTTTAAAAAATTCAAACTGCGAATTATCTGTAAACTCATCCAAATTACCGATTCGACCGGTTTCCAAATTATCCATCACACGAACAAAAGCCCCTTCATCCAGAAGCGCTTTCACAAGATTAGAACCAATGAAACCTGCTCCACCCGTAACTAATATTCGCTTGTCCTTTAGGACCTTCATCTTATTTTGCGTAATTAACCGATCGTTTTTCGCGGATCACTGTTACTTTAACCTGACCAGGATACGTCATTTCTGTTTGAATACGTTGAGAAATGGTAAAGGAAAGTTCATCAGCCTTAGCATCTGTAACCTTTTCACTTTCAACCAATACACGAAGTTCTCGACCCGCCTGAATAGCATACGCATTAGAAACTCCATCATAAGAAAGAGCCAGCGACTCAAGTTCCTTTATGCGTTTGATGTAAGCCTCCACAATCTCACGACGAGCTCCCGGCCGTGCACCGGAAACGGCATCACAAACCTGAACGATTGGAGAAATGAGTGTAGTCATTTCCACCTCATCGTGGTGAGCACCAATGGCATTACACACATCAGGTTTTTCACCATATTTCTCTGCCAGTTTCATACCTAGTATCGCATGAGGCAATTCAGGCTCTTCTTCAGGAACCTTACCAATATCGTGTAGCAAGCCTGCTCGCTTTGCTAACTTGACATTCAATCCTAGTTCTGCAGCCATGATAGCACACATATTCGCAACTTCACGCGAGTGTTGCAAAAGATTCTGACCGTATGAAGAACGATATTTCATACGACCTACCATTCGGGTTAACTCGGGATGAAGCCCATGTATACCCAAATCCATGCATGTTCTTCTGCCTGTTTCGGCGATTTCCTCTTCTAACTGCTTTCTCGTCTTAGCAACAACTTCCTCTATTCGAGCGGGGTGTATACGCCCGTCCGAAACCAACTGATGTAAAGCTAATCGAGCGATCTCCCTTCTCACGGGATCGAAACAAGAAAGAATAATCGCCTCAGGTGTATCATCCACAATAATCTCAACGCCTGTAGCCGCTTCCAAGGCTCGAATATTTCTCCCCTCCCGTCCGATAATCCTTCCCTTCACTTCATCGGAATCGATGTTGAACACTGACACTGCATTCTCAACAGCCTGTTCTGTTGCTACTCTTTGTATCGTTTGTACTACAATTTTTCTCGCTTCTTTATTTGCATTCAGCTTTGCATCTTCCATTATTTCTTTGATGTACGACATAGCATTTGTTCTGGCCTCATCTTTCAATGCCTCCATCAAATGATTCTTCGCATCATCAACTGACATTCCGCTGATCTTAGACAGCTCAGCAACACGCTTTTCCTGGATTTTAACCAACTCCTGATGCTTCAGTTCAAATGCCTGAACTTTGGATTCCAATTCAGCTTGATTCTTTTCCAAAACCTGTTCTTTTCTTGCTGAATCTTCAATCTTTTGAGAAAGCGTTTTTTCTTTCGCACGCGCCCTGTCTTCAGTTGACTGAAGACGCCTTTCTTTCTCCCTGATCATGTTTTCATGCTCTTCCTTGAGTTTGAAAAACTTCTCTTTTGCTTGAAGAATTTTGTCCTTTTTGATGTTTTCTCCTTCGAGTTCCGCTTCCTTAATAATTTGGTCGCGCCTGTTTTTCAGCAGTACATTCTGAAGCACATAAACACCTGCTCCACCTCCTGCTAAACCGATTAATAATCCAATTAGATCCATTCATTAATAAATTAAGTTAACAACTAGGTTGCCATTAAGATCTAAAACTAAATGAAAGAAAAATCAATCTAATTTATCCAACTCTTTATTAAAAGCGTCTAATTCAGACTCAATCGTGGAGTTATCCGTAGAATTAGGAATTGGGGCAGACGAAACTGAACCATGGCGTGTAGCCAATTGCAGAGAAGACATAGCAAGTAAATCCTGCATATCCTTCACCGCATAGTTATCCTGAAGCATCTTTATGGCTTTGTTAATATCCTCAGCGGCACCAAGAATACGTTGCTCCTCTCCCTCATTTACCGTGAGAGGATATGTTCTTCCACCTACATTTACCTTTAAGGATACCTTGCCCATTCCCTATTTCTTTAACTGACTGATACAGTATTCTATTTCCTTCACCAGTTCGTCGATCTCCTCCTCTTTTCTTGAATTAGAAAAAGAAGAATGAACAACTTGCTCTTTCGTCGCAGTTAATTGCAGTTCCAGATCAAAAAGTTTCGCTTTCAAAACCTCATTGGTTTGTTCCAGCGATTCAATCCGTTCTTTCAACGACTGATTTTCAGTGCCCAGATGAACATTTTGCTCTCTGGTTGCGACCAATTGAGAATGCATACGAAGCGTTTTTTGCTTGATTGCATCAATGATCTGCTGAATTTTTTCTGTCATTAATAGCGACTTTTCACAAAGTTAATATTGAAAAGAATATGGGCAAGTATTTCTTAACATAGTGAAGACAATTTTTTAAATCCTTTACATTTGAATTATGAATAACTACCTCGCTTCCTTCATAAGTATTGCCATTTGCTTGAGTTCCTCATACAGTCAGAAAACTGGATTGAATTACCATTCACCTCTTGGAATACCCCTTGAACTAGCTGCCAATTTCGGAGAAATAAGGCCGGATCACTTTCACATGGGTGTAGATTTCAAAACCAATGGGAAGGAAGGATTGGCTATCCATGCCATCGAACAAGGTTTTGTTTCCCGAGTTAAGATTTCACCTAATGGTTATGGCAAATCCATCTACATCGACCATCCGGATGGAACAACAAGTGTTTATGCGCATTGCTCTGTATTTAAAGGAAAAATAGATTCGCTGGTAAAGACTGTTCAGTCCTCCGAACAAAATTTCGAGGTAGACATATATTTCCGTCCCACGGACTTACGTGTAAGCCGAGGACAAGTGATCGCGCTCTCCGGCAACACGGGACATTCCTTTGCGCCACATTTACATTTTGAAATACGCAACACCCAAACGGAAGATGCCTTGAATCCCTTGCTATTCGGATTTGATGTGCCTGACCATAAAGCTCCGGAGATCCATGGAATGCGAATATATGCGCTTTCAAAAGAAGGTTATCCCATCCCTGGAAGGTCCATGAAAGTATCAGTAGCTGATGTAGGTCAGGATTATTCGATCGGTTCAGGCTGTCTTGACATCCCATCTTCCTATTTTGAATATGGTAGCATCGGATTTGCATTTGAAACAAGCGACAGACTAGACCGAGGCAACAACCAATGTGGAATTTATTCGGCTGATCTTAAACAAAATGGAAAGCTAATTTTCACACAAAAAATGGATCGCGTTCCATTCGATCAAACGCGCTATGTGAACGACCATGTCGATTATGCCTTGTACGATAAATCAGATGAAGAATGGCAAAAAGCATTTTGCTCAAAGGATAACCCATTGATTATTTATCAGGGGAAACTAAACGGCCAGGTATATCTTGATCCGGGACAAACTCAAAAAATAGAATTCAGTGTTCAAGATACCAAAGGGAATGGCCGAACCTTGAAATTCTCAGTAAAACGTTCTTCCGGAAGTAAATCTTCGCCCAGCGCGTATTTCACCTCCAGTGCGTATTTTTTGCCCGACTCCACATATTCTTTCGCTGATAAATCGAGTTTAATCGAACTGAAGGCCCATACCTTCTATCAACCGGTGATGAAAAAAATACACCTTGGGAACAATCCCAGTATTGCTTCACATGCAGTACCTGTTCACCTGCCTGTTGAAATCGGCATAAAGATTCCGGAGGATAAAACCAGTGAAAAAGGTTGGTATATTGCGAGAACTAAACCCAATGGACGCGAGAGTTACATAGACAGCAGGATAAGTGAAGGATGGGTTTACGGAGAGACCAAAGGAGTTGGTTCCTGCCAATTGCGACAAGACAACTCTGCTCCTAAACTCATCCCAATTGGATTCAGCGCTTCACAATCCATCACCCAAAAGCAGTTGAAATGGCATGTTACTGAAACAGCAACCGAACTTCTAGATTATGATCTGTTTATAGACAACCAATGGCAACATATGGAATTTGAACGAAAAGGAAACCACCTGATCTTTCATATTCCTAAATCAGTCCGGGGGAAAAAAGAAATACAATTGGTCGTTACGGATCAATGTAACAATATAGCTACTTGGAAAGGATTCCTCACCTTTTGAGTTGATCCTCGTCTTCCCCTTCTTCGTGTTCTTCTTCCATATCAGAAGATTGGTCAGTAGCCACTCCAGTTCGAATCTCCGTGTGTCGGATCTCACCTCCTGAAGTACCGGTTTGTTGACCCAGGAAAATTGTAATCAATGAAAATACCGCCACCAAATAACTCAATAATTTTGAAAAAGATTTTCCTTTCCAGCTTGCCCATAAAGCCAGAAGCGATGTAAGACCAAGCAAATAGCTCAAAACAGCCATCGACTCTGCATTCTCTTCGTGGTTGTGTATTAATTTGTGAGATACTCCGTTCAATTCTTCAACGATTTCTTCCGCCCCTTCTCCGGAATTCATAGCCACTGCAGCTGACACCGCACCAATGGTAAAAAGAAAATAGGAGGTTCGCTTGACCATCTCCGCTTTGAATCCGATTCCAATGGCTAAAACGATTAATCCCGCAATCGGAAAAATGATTGGCAAATGATTAACTACTAAATGAAAATGTGCACTATTCATAATTATTTGTGTTTATGTTTGACTTTCAAAAATGACCTTATCCTGCAACTGAAACTCCGATCAATTTTCCTATTCCAAAGGTTATTGCAGCGGCAGCTAATCCAAAAATAACCTGTCTGAATCCGGAAAACAATACATTACGTCCCGTAAAAAGAGTGATCGCTGCGCCTATCAGAAAGAGACCCGCTGCACTGAAGCACGTACTTAGGACAATTGCCATATATCCTGTCCAGAAAAAGAATGGAAGAACCGGAATAATAGCTCCAACAGCAAATAGGAAGAAGGAGGACAAAGCCGCTTCCATGGCAGATCCTTTTAGCTCTTCTGAATTGATACCTAACTCTTCCTTCACCAATATGCTATGCGCCAGTTTAGTATCATTCATCAATTCGTCGACTATCCGATTCGCTTCATCTTCCGGAATACCTTTTGCCATATAGATAAGCTTCAGTTCCTTTCTTTCACCCTCAGGGTTTGTCTCAAGTTCTTCCATTTCCAACTGCATCTGATTCTCATACAATTCCTGAGAACTTTTCACGGAAATCCATTCTCCCAAAGCCATCGACAATGCTCCAGCCAAAAGTCCGGCGATACCGGCAAGTAGAACTCCTTGTTGGCCACCGGAGGTAGCTCCTGCAATTCCCATTACAAGGCTGAAATTAGAGACTAATCCGTCATTTCCGCCCAAAACTGCAGCACGAATAGCATTCCCGCCAACGGAACGATGCCTTTTTTCGAAACGTGAAAGCTGATGTCCGGCTATTCTCGTATCATTATCAAGGATAGATCTCAGTATTTTTACATGAGAGTCCTCATTGCCCGTTAGCTTAATCTTGTGTTTCTTTTTCTGCGAGACGACAACATCAGCTAAATTCTTTTCCGTATCCATGAGAGCCCCCAACACATAATCATACCCAAAAATGCGACCGATAGCGTTGATCGTTTTTGCTCTCC
>JBIKYP010000012.1:0-36471 GCA_044355195.1 Crocinitomicaceae bacterium
GAAACGTGACAACTAAAACAATTCTGACCAAAATTATGACTTCTACTCTCACCAGAGGCACTAATATTACTTTCAGTGCAGCTTTTATCCTTTCGGCATGCAATGAGTGAAAGCATTGTTAATCCGACTAAAAACACAAAGAATATGAATCTGTTAACTTTCATTATCCAAATTTAAGATTATTCTTCTCCTTGAATTAAAATGGCCGACATTATATCATAGGCACCTCGAAGCACCAAGGGATCCTTCATCGATCTATTATTATTCACCAATTCAATAGCGACGCGATTATCTTCCGTATTCAGTATACGGATCTCCTCGGGAATAAACGTTTTTGAAGAGCCCTTTCTACTTTTTTCATAAAACACCACACTCTTACCGTTGAGCTCAACAACAGCTTCGGCAGGTATACAAAATGCTTCTCTTTGCCCCGTGAAAATACTTGCTTTGAAATATGTACCCGGAGAGATAAAACTATTTTCAGAATCAAGATGACAATGCACTTTAACCGTTCGGTCGTTACTAATTTCCTTTCCTATTAAAAATATCGACGCACTTAAAGTATTATCAACTGTAGAAAAAGACAATTTAACCTTTTGCCCTACCTTCAAGTGCTTGACATCTTTCTCAAAAACAATGATTTCCGCATGGGCATGCTTGAGATCTATAACTTCAAGCAGGTGATCTGTAGGATTTGCGTATGCACCTACATCCACCGCAACTTTAGTAACTACCCCACTGAAAGGAGCCGTAACGGAGATCGTGCGTTGTAACTCTCCGGCATCCAGTTTAGTAATATTAACTCCTGCCATCTGCAATTTTGCTTTCAACCCGCTCTTTGTTGCTAATGCAGAGCTATATTCTGCCTTTGCAGATTGAAAACTTTTTAGAGTTCCTGCTTCCTGAGAAGATAATTGTCGTTGACGTTCAAATTCCGCCTGAAGATATTCTAATTTACCTAATACCTCGAGATAATCTTGTTGTAATTGTATTAAGTCGGGATACTCAATCGTTAATAAGGTTTGTCCTTTGTTTACGGTCATTCCATCTAAAACGTTTAGTGATTTTACAAAACCTCCCAACTGTGCAGAAATGACTGTTTTATTTTGAGGGGGGACCTCTATTGTACCATTGGCAAAAAGCGTTAAGCCAATTAACTCAAGTTTAGGCGTTCCCATGGATATCCCCGCGTTTTGAAGCTGTTCTTTATTCAGCGTGACTACGTTTTGATCCACAGCTACTTCTGTTTCTTTAGAGGACTCTTTGGATCCGCATCCAACCAAAAGAATTAACAGTGCAATTAAAAATAAATTATTCTTATTCATGTCTTTACTTATTCAAATTATACCAGTCCAATGAATTTTTATTTTTGTTCAGCTGATGAACTATTTCCAGAAAATCCAGTTCAATGTCCAATGCTGACTGCTTGGACTGAAGGTAATCAATCAAAGAAATCTCACCGGATTCTAAAAGGGAAAACGCTTGTCGTTCCATAATCATCATTTCCTCAAGCAACCGATCCTTATAAAGCGAATAGGCGTCCTGCAAGTTTGCCTTTTCATTATGCAGCCGAATGTAATTCAGAAAAAGTTCCCTGCGTGTATG
The DNA here is from genome assembly GCA_044355195.1 of Crocinitomicaceae bacterium. Taxonomy (GTDB): domain Bacteria; phylum Bacteroidota; class Bacteroidia; order Flavobacteriales_D; family Crocinitomicaceae; genus M0103. Next base: position 1,606 of record JBIKYP010000012.1, read on the forward strand.
TGTCTGGTACAATCTGTTTTGCTCCTGATCCATTTCAATGACCTCCAGCTTATGTTTTGTGGCACCGTAAAATAAAGGAAGTTGCATCCCAATCTGTGCGGCCTGAAAACGATCAGATTGTATGTATGTAATATCATCTCCGGGTTTGAGTGTATGAACACCTACAAGCGTTTGATTGACATAACCAAAAGAAATGTCGGGCAACGCTCTTGACTTGAGAACCTTCTTTTGTTTATCGAGTTCTGTTTCCCTATCCTGAATTATCTTTAGAACAGGGTGGGAACTCAAAACAGAAGTATCCAACTTTTCGGCAGTCCACGTAAAATCATATGTCCTAAATACCGTTGTAACAGTAGAAGCCGCACCGAGTAATATCTGCAATTTGTTTTCTGCACTACTAAGCTCAATTTGATTGATTTTTAATGTGTGTTTTAATTGCTGCGACTTAGTCGTAATCAGAGACTCATCCAATTTAGTGACATCCTTTAATTCATACTTCAACTTGTATTTCTCTGCGAGCAAAGTAAACAGAGAATCCTGTCGAACAAGAACTGCATATCTGGCTTTTAGGTAATTGATCAGATCGTAGACATCACTTATATCCTTGAAAATATCCTTCCAAACTACCTGTTTTTCCTGATCAGCTATTGCAGCGCGGGCGGTTCCCAATTCTCTTTCCTTTCTAAAAACAGTTGGAAATGGGATGGATTGAGACAGGGTAATATTGTTATCCCTTTTGTAATAGGAATTGTATTGCCCCATCATGAACTGAGCCTCCGTTTTAGGAATCTCCATCCTACTTTTTGCTGTAAGTTTTTCTTTTTGGATCTGAAGTTCAGCAGAGCGCATAAGAGGATGGTCTGATTTAGCCATAGAAAGACATTCATCCAAGGTTAAGGGCTGAGAATTTTGGCTATATAAGGAAGAAGTTCCTAAAAGCAACGGCAATAGCAGTATGGCTATTTTCCGTCTTTTACCATGTGCTTTTTTTTCTCTTTCAGAGAAAAGATAAAAGATCGGAAGTACAAAAAGTGTTAATATCGTTGCAGTTACCAAACCTCCGATCACCACTGTTGCTAAAGGTTTTTGAACTTCCGCTCCACTGCCGTGTGACATGGCCATTGGAAGGAATCCAAGTGATGCCACCAATGCAGTTAGCAATACGGGGCGCATTCGTGCACGTGTTCCAAGCAGGACTATTCGAAGTTTGTTATTATACCCCTCTCTTTTAAGAGAATTGAACTCGGAGATTAAGACAATTCCATTGAGCACGGCTACACCAAAAAGAGCAATAAACCCGACACATGCAGAGATGGAAAAAGGCATGCCTCTCAACCCCAATGCCATTATCCCCCCTAAAGCAGCAAGAGGAATAGCTGAGAAAATAAGAACCGCTTGCTTCATCGATTGAAAGGTTAGGTACAAAAGAAAAAAGATTAAAAAAAGTGATACAGGTACCGCAATCGACAATCTCTTTCGTGCGTTTTCAAGGTTTTTAAAAGTCCCGCCGTAGGTTGGATAATACCCTGCATCAAAATGAATACCGGTAGCAATTTTACCCTTTAACTCATTTACAATGCTTTCCACGTCCCTGCCCAGCACATTGAATCCGACGATGATCCTGCGTTTGGCCTCATCACGCTGGATTTGATTCGGGCCTTTCTTCAACTCCACTTTGGCAAGTTGTTCAATCGGCACCTGAACTCCTAACGGAGACATCACCGTTACGGATTTGAGATCATTCATTGACATTCGACTCATGGAATCAAGCTTTACTACCATATCAAATCGTTTCTCACCTTCGAAAAGCAGACCTGCTGACTGTCCGGCAAAACTGATATTTATAGAACGATTCACTTCTTCAATACTGATATTGTACTTGGACAATGACTGTCGGTCATAGGAGACGATCATTTGAGGTAAACCAGTCACTTGTTCGACGTACACATCCTGAACGCCGGAAATATGAGATGAAAGTTTACCAATTTGCTCTGCATACTTACTCAATTTATCTAGGTCCTCGCCGTAGATTTTAACTACAACATCTTGCTTAGCTCCGGTCATAAGTTCGTTAAAGCGCATTTGTATGGGCTGTTGAAAGCCGAAAGAAATTCCTGGAATATTATCTTCCAGAAAAGTTTGCATCTTTTCTGCCAGTTCCTCCTTTGTTGTAGCAGAAACCCATTCATCTTTATCCTTTAATATGATCATAAGGTCACAAGCCTCCATGGGCATAGGGTCAGTCGGTATTTCTGCCGTACCGATCTTGCCTACCACTTGCAATACTTCCGGGAATTTTTTTAGAATCAATCCGGATGCACGAGATGTTTCCTCAACGGTCTTAGTCAAACTTGTTCCGGTGATTAAACGCGTTTCCACGGCAAAATCTCCTTCATCAAGAGAGGGGATGAACTCTGCTCCCAATTTAGTGAACATGTAACTGCCTCCTATCAACAAAAGTAATACACCCGTAATCACAATCCGTTGTCTCCTCAGAAATAAATTCAACGCCGGCATATAAACAGCTCTTACTGTCTTAATGATCCTATCGCTGATCGTTTCCTTCACGATGATCTTCTTAGATAAGAAAAGGGCCGATATCATTGGAACATAGGTTAGAGACAAGATAAGCGCTCCGATAATAGCAACCATGACTGTCTGTGCCATAGGTCTGAACATTTTCCCTTCAATTCCAACCAACGCAAGTAAGGGTAAGTATACTACCAAAATAATGATCTGACCAAAAACGGCACTTTTACTGAACTTCGATGCCGATCGATTGACATGTGAGTCTATCTGTTGTTGATCTAGTGTCCTAGTTCCATGATGATAAAGGAAATGTAAGGTCGATTCTACTATAATGACTGCTCCATCGACGATCAAACCAAAATCAAGTGCTCCCAATGACATAAGGTTTCCTGACACACCAAAAATATTCATCATGGAAATAGCAAAAAGCATGGCCAACGGGATCACCGAAGCGACGATCAGTCCCGCTCGAAAATTCCCAAGAAGCAGTACAAGAACGAAGATCACGATCAAGGCCCCTTCAATAAGGTTCTTCGTAACGGTGTGGATCGCATTATTGACCAATTTAGTGCGGTCTAGGTACACTTCCAATTCAACACCATTTGGTAAGGTTTGTCGGATCTGTTCCATTCGTTCCTTTACTTTTTCAATGACCTTTGAAGAATTTGCTCCCTTGAGCATCAGTACGATTCCACCGACTGCTTCACCCTCGTCATTATACGTTAGAGCCCCATACCTAACTGCGGACCCGATACCTACCTGTGCAACATCCTTGACTAATACGGAGGCGCCTGAATTACTTTTCGAGATGATTGTTTGTTCGATATCCTTTTCGCTTTTCATGAGTCCATCCGTTCGGATATAGGTTGTAATCGAATTTCGTTCGATGTACGCCCCTCCTGTATTCTGATTGTTCTGTTCAACTGCCCGGAAAACATCTCCAACCGTCAGACCAAAACCCTTCAATCGTACAAGATCGATCGCTATCTCATATTGTTTCAATTTACCTCCAAAGCCACTGACATCTGCGACTCCCTCCACCCCTAACAACTGTCTGCGGATCATCCAGTCCTGAATTGTCCGCAACTCTGTCGGTGTAAACTTTTTTTCAAAACCCGGTTCAGGCTTCACAATATATTGATAAATTTCACCCAGTCCTGTACTTAATGGAGCCATCGAAGGTTCACCGAATCCGGTCGGAATCTGATTTTTTGCCTCGGAAAGTCGCTCCGAGACTTGTTGACGAGCCCAGTAAATATCTGTTTCTTCGGTAAATACTACCGTGACTACACTAAGCCCAAAGCGGCTAAAGGATCGAATCTCCTCAATTCCCGGAATAGTAGCCATGGTCTGTTCTACAGGGAACGTGACAAATCGTTCAATGTCTTCAGCTCCAGACGAAGGAGAAGAAGTAATAACCTGTACTTGATTGTTCGTGATATCCGGTACAGCATCTATATGAAGGTTTTGAAGAGATAATCCCCCCCAGATTATAAGTGCGATGATTAATATTCCAACAATGAGTTTATTGGATATGGACCAATGAATTATTTTATTTAACATGAGAATTTGATTTAGTGAGACTCACTTGATCCATACAATAAGATCAAGGATTTACAGGCTCTTAAATCAAACGAGGAGGATTCCAAACGGAACCGTTAAATTCATTGAGAGAACCATTTGGTCCACCAAAGTGCACTAAACTTTTCTCACTAACATTCGTTTCACTTACTAAAAATGGTTGACATGGTCGAACCATTATCAATGCAGTAAAACAACCCATGCCTGTTGTTTTAAACGGCATATGCTTTTCATTTTCACCGTGGTGATTATTGTCAAAATAATGGTCTTGCACAAAAGAAAAAAAGGAAGTGAAAGACTCTTTTCCTGACTGATGCTCCGAATAATGTTCAATAAGTTCAGGCAATTTAAGGAACTGTGCTCCTTGAAAATTGGGGGCAACAGAGATCAATCCAAATATGATCGCAATTCCTATTACTACTAACCTCATTAATTCAAATGTAAAAAATATGGAATTATGCCATAGTGCTCGGGGTACCAAAATTCATTGGTGGCATTCCCGGACTATCGGTATCCTCAATTATTCCAAAATGTTGTTCATATTTCTGTAAATTGTCTTTTAGTGCGTTTAGGAATCGCTTAGCGTTTTGAGGAGTCATAAGAACACGAGAACGCACTTTACCTTTTGGCATACCGGGCATCATCTGAATAAAATCACACACTACTTCTGAAGGAGAATGAGTTATAATACTAAAGTTGGAATATACGCCTAAAGCGACGTCTTCACTCAATTCAATATTTACTTGGTTATCTTCGTTATTTTCCATGCGTTAAATTTATAAATGTTCATAAAAAAGGGGAGCAATGCTCCCCTTTTCTTTTTAAAATTATGCATTTTCTTCAAGCAACTCCTCGTATGCTTCTTTGGAAGCTACAACAAGTTTCTGAAAATTCCTCACACCCGTACCTGCCGGAATCAAGTGACCAACGATCACATTCTCCTTCAAACCTAACAGGTGATCTTCTTTTCCGGAAATTGCCGCCTCATTCAAAACTTTTGTTGTTTCCTGGAAGGAAGCTGCCGAAATAAACGACTGGGTTTGAAGTGACGCCCGCGTAATACCTTGTAGCAAAGGAGTAGAAGTTGCAGGTATGGCATCTCGCGCAATAACTAACTTTTTATCAGAGCGTTTCAATTGAGAATTCTCATCACGCAACCTCCTAGCAGAAACAATCTGGCCATTCTTAAGTGTGCTCGATTCACCGGCATCTTCCACTACCTTCATACCAAAGATAGCATCATTCTCTTCCATTATGTCTGCCTTATGAACAGACTGACCCTCAAGAAAGCGCGTATCACCAGAATCAATTATCTCGGCTTTCAACATCATCTGACGCACGATCACTTCGAAATGCTTATCATTAATTTTTACACCCTGAAGTCGGTAAACCTCCTGAATCTCATTTACAATGTATTCCTGAACCTTGGTAGGCCCTTCAATATTCAAAATATCATTAGGCGTAATCGAGCCATCGGATAGTGGCTGACCTGCTCTCACAAAGTCGTTTTCCTGAACAAGAATATGTTTGGATAGTGGTACTAAATAACGTCTAACCTCGCCAGTTTTTGAAGTAATCTGAATCTCACGATTTCCACGTTTAATCTTACCATATTCGGCAATTCCATCGATCTCAGAAACAACAGCAGGGTTAGAAGGGTTACGAGCTTCGAACAATTCAGTAACACGAGGAAGACCTCCGGTGATATCTCCAGTCTTTCCTGCTACCCTTGGGATTTTTACAAGAATATCACCAGCCTCAATCTTATCTCCTTCATTTACTGCGATATGCGCATCAACAGGAAGCGAATATTCTCTTAGTACAGTTTTTGATTTCGGATCAATAATATGAATTGCCGGGTTTTTCTTCTTGTCACGTGATTCAGTAATAACTTTCTCTGTAAATCCGGTTTGCTCATCGACTTCCTCACGGTAAGTGACCCCCTCAATAATACTATCAAAGACAACCTTCCCGGCAACCTCAGTAATGATAACGGCATTGTAAGGGTCCCATTTACAAATGACATCCCCCTTCTTGACCTTTGTATTATTCTCAATAACCATTTCAGCACCATATGGAATGTTGGCATTCATTACTACAATACCTGTTTTCTCATCGGTCACTTTTAATTCAGCTGAACGGCCAACAACAACAACTTTCTTGGAACCATCAGAATTCTGTTTTTCAATGGTACGGAGCTCGTCAATTTCAAGCTTACCATTCGCTTTAACTTTCATATCTGACACATCAGCAATATTCGATGCTGTACCACCAACGTGGAATGTACGAAGTGTCAACTGAGTGCCAGGCTCACCGATTGATTGGGCAGCTATAACACCAACAGAATCACCTAATTGTGCCAATCTATGGGTCGCAAGATTTCGTCCGTAACATTTCGAGCATACCCCTCTTCTCATCTCACAAGTCAATACAGACCGGATTTCTACTTCCTCAATACCAGCTTTCTCAATGGCATTGGCTACTTCTTCAGAAATCAATTCACCAGATGCAACGATCAACTTATCAGATTCCGGCAAATAAACATCATGAACAGACGTTCTTCCCAATATTCGATCATACAGTGGCTCTACTACCTCATCACTTTTCTTCAAAGCGGTGGCAACTATTCCACGAAGCGTACCACAATCATCCGTGTTAATGATGACGTCTTGAGCGACATCAACCAAACGACGCGTCAAATATCCCGCATCTGCTGTTTTCAAAGCTGTATCAGCAAGACCTTTGCGAGCACCATGTGTAGAAATAAAATACTCAAGAATCGATAACCCCTCCTTAAAATTGGATAGGATAGGGCTCTCAATAATCTCCTGCGCAGTTGCACCTGATTTCTGGGGCTTAGCCATAAGACCTCGCATACCCGAAAGTTGTCGGATCTGCTCCTTCGAACCACGTGCACCAGAATCAAACATCATATAAATCGAATTAAAACCTTGACGATCATTCTTTAACTGCTCCATCAGTGTATGCGTTAATCGAGAGTTTGTGTGGGTCCAAATGTCAATAATTTGATTATATCGTTCATTATTCGTGATTAGACCCATATTGTAATTCATCATCACTTCCTTCACTTCACCATCAGCTTTAATCACCAGTTCCTCCTTTTCTTTTGGAATAATAATATCATCCAAATTGAAGGACAATCCTCCCTTAAAGGCCATTTCGTATCCAAGCTCCTTAATATCATCAAGGAATTGAGCAGAACGAGAGGTGCCACTTACTTTCAGAACCTCACCAATAATATCACGCAAAGCCTTTTTCGTCATTACATCATTGATGAAACCAACTTCCCTAGGAACACGTTCATTAAACAACACTCTTCCACACGTAGTCTCTATCAATTTTATTTCAGTAACCCCTTTTTTATTAAGGTCATATGTTTTCACTTTGATGTGGGCATGAAGATCAAGTTTGCCTTCATTATAAGCGATAATAACTTCTTCGGGAGAATAAAACGTACTTCCTTCTCCCTTTACAATTAGATTGTCGTTCGACTTCTTACCCTTGGTGATGTAGTAAATACCCAAGACCATGTCCTGAGAAGGAACTGCTATTGGAGCACCATTAGCAGGATTCAAAATATTGTGAGAAGCTAACATCAACAATTGTGCCTCCAGTATGGCCGCATTACCCAACGGAAGATGAACCGCCATCTGGTCACCGTCGAAGTCAGCATTGAATGCAGTAGTCACCAGAGGATGAAGACGAATAGCCTTTCCTTCAATCAACTTAGGTTGAAAAGCCTGAATACCCAACCTATGGAGAGTTGGAGCTCTATTCAATAGAACAGGATGACCTTTTAAAATATTTTCAAGGATATCCCATACAACAGGCTCTTTGCGATCTACAATTTTCTTAGCTGATTTCACAGTCTTTACAATACCTCTTTCTATCATTTTTCTAATAATGAATGGTTTGTAAAGTTCAGCAGCCATGTCTTTAGGAAGTCCACACTCATGCAACTTCAGATCTGGACCAACGACAATAACGGAACGAGCAGAATAATCAACTCTCTTACCGAGAAGATTTTGACGGAATCGCCCCTGTTTTCCCTTCAAAGAGTCCGAAAGAGATTTTAAAGGTCGGTTCGATTCAGTTTTTACAGCTGAAGATTTGCGCGAGTTGTCAAACAAGGAGTCTACAGATTCCTGAAGCATGCGTTTCTCATTACGCAAAATCACTTCCGGTGCCTTTATCTCGATCAAACGTTTCAAACGGTTATTACGAATGATAACTCTTCTGTAAAGGTCGTTTAAATCTGATGTAGCAAAACGACCACCATCAAGAGGCACGAGAGGGCGTAATTCAGGGGGAATAACCGGTACTACTTTAACAATCATCCATTCGGGACGATTATCAATACGCTCTTGTGATTCCCGAATTGACTCAACAACCTGTAGACGCTTAAGCGCCTCATTCTTGCGCTGAACAGAGGTTTCTTTATTTGCCTGATGTCTTAGCTCATAAGAAGTCTGTTCCAAATTAATAGTACGCAATAAATCATACAAAGCTTCAGCTCCCATCTTTGCAATAAATTTGTTCGGGTCCGTATCTTCCAGGTACTGATTTTCTTTTGGAAGAGTATCTAGGATATCAAGATATTCCTCTTCTGTCAGGAAATCCAATCTACGAAGAACTGTACCGTCTAATGCCGAGGCAATGCCAGGCTGGATTATCACGTATCGCTCGTAATAAATTATCTGATCCAGCTTCTTTGTAGGCAAGCCAAGCAAATAACCAATTTTATTTGGTAGAGAGCGAAAATACCAGATATGAGCTACCGGGACAACAAGTGAAATATGACCCATTCGCTCGCGACGTACTTTCTTTTCTGTTACCTCAACCCCACAACGATCACAGACAATTCCTTTGTATCGGATTCGTTTGTATTTACCACAATGACATTCGTAATCTTTAACCGGTCCGAAGATCCTCTCACAGAAAAGACCATCTCTTTCCGGTTTATAAGTACGATAGTTGATCGTTTCTGGCTTTAGCACCTCACCGCTTGATTGCTCGAGAATCAACTCAGGCGAAGCCAATGAAATCGTGATCTTGTTGAAGCTACTTTGTTTTTTTGGTGTTTCTTTTCTGAAAGCCATTTTTATTTTTTTAATTCTTAATTCAACAACTGGACAATTAATCCATGGAAATACTCAGACACAATCCTCTCAACTCATGCAACAATACATTGAAAGATTCCGGTATTCCAGGTTCAGGAATATTGTCACCCTTAACGATTGATTCGTATGCCTTAGCACGCCCCATCACGTCATCCGATTTTACTGTAAGAATCTCCTGAAGAATATTTGCAGCCCCGAATGCTTCAAGCGCCCAAACCTCCATTTCTCCAAAACGCTGACCTCCAAACTGAGCCTTACCTCCAAGGGGTTGTTGCGTAATAAGAGAGTACGGTCCTATTGAACGAGCGTGCATTTTATCATCTACCATGTGAGAAAGTTTCAGCATATAAATAACCCCTACAGTCGCGGGCTGATGGAATCGCTCTCCCGTTCCTCCATCGTACAAATACGTTTTACCCGATTTCGGAATACCTGCTTTGGTTGTCCACTCATCAATCTCTGAAGGGCTTGCTCCGTCGAATATCGGCGTTGCAAATTTCACACCCAACTTTTCTCCTGCCCAACCAAGAACAGTTTCATAAATCTGTCCAAGATTCATTCGAGAGGGAACCCCAAGCGGATTCAAAACAATATCTACCGGAGTGCCATCCTCAAGGAAAGGCATATCTTCTGCACGAACAATATTGGCAACGATTCCTTTATTCCCATGACGTCCAGCCATCTTATCACCTACTTTCAACTTTCGCTTTTTGGCGACATAGACTTTAGCCATTTTAACGATTCCTGCCGGTAGTTCGTCACCTACTGAAATGTGGAACTTCTTTCGCTTGTATGCCCCAAGAAGATCATTTGACTTAATATTGAAATTGTGGATTACTCTTCCAATTAACGAATTGATATGAGTATCCGCTGTCCAATTGGATGGATTAATGGTAGCGTAATCAATACCAATCAGGTTCTTTTGGGTAAACTTTGTTCCCTTCTTTATGATTTCTTCTTTAAAGTTATTTAAAACACCAGAAGATTTGTTATCCCCTAAAATTGAAGTTAATTTTTCAACAAGTTGATCCTTTAATGAAGCAAAATCCTTCTCATACTCGCTATCAAGATGCTCAAGCGCAGGTTTATCTTGTGCCTTAGATTTTCTATCCTTAATCGCACGTGAGAACAATTTCTTTTCGATCACCACTCCTCGAAGAGAAGGCCCTGCTTTCAGCGAAGCATCCTTAACGTCTCCGGCTTTGTCGCCAAAGATTGCACGAAGAAGTTTCTCTTCCGGAGACGGATCAGTTTCACCTTTTGGAGTTATTTTACCAATGAGTATATCGCCCTCCTTAATCTCAGCACCGATTCGTATTAAACCATTTTCATCAAGATCTTTTGTTGCCTCTTCAGATACGTTCGGAATGTCTGAAGTCAACTCTTCCATTCCACGTTTGGTGTCACGCACCTCAAGGGTATATTCATCAATGTGGATAGACGTAAAAATATCATCGCGCACCACCTTTTCAGAAATAACTATAGCATCCTCAAAATTGTATCCTTTCCAAGGCATAAAAGCAACTTTCAAATTTTGACCAAGAGCCAATTCTCCTTGTTGCGTGGCATATCCTTCACAAAGTACTTGACCTTTTTCAACTCGGTCGCCTTTCCTAACGATGGGTTTGAGATTAATACATGTACTTTGATTCGTCTTCATAAATTTAGTTAACGGATAATGCGTTACTTCGCTATCGAAACTAACCAAACGGTCTTCTGAATTCCAATCATAGCGAATAACGATCTCATTCGCATCAACATATTCTACAACCCCTGAACCTCCAGCATTGACCAGTACACGTGAATCACGAGCAACTAAGCGCTCAATTCCGGTTCCAACAATTGGCGAACTCGGTTTAATCAGTGGCACAGCCTGACGTTGCATATTTGAGCCCATCAACGCACGGTTTGCATCATCATGCTCCAAAAATGGAATGGACGATGCGGCAATTGACGCAATTTGATTAGCCCCAACATCCATCAGGTGAATATTATTAGGTTCTACAACAGGAAAATCACCTTCATAGCGTGCTTTAACAAATTCTGTGAGAAATTTTCCTTTATCATCAACCTTCGCATTTGCCTGAGCAATCATTTTAGCGTCTTCCTCTTCGGCAGACAAGTAGATTGGCTCCTTATCAAAGACAACCTTGCCTGATTCAACACTTCGGTAAGGCGTTTCAATAAAACCAAGTTTGTTGACCTTGGCGAATACACAAAGAGAAGAAATAAGTCCGATATTCGGTCCTTCAGGTGTTTCAATCGTACACAAACGACCATAATGCGTGTAGTGAACGTCACGAACCTCGAAACCAGCCCTTTCACGGGACAGACCACCTGGTCCGAGTGCTGACAATCTACGTTTGTGCGTTACTTCAGATAGTGGATTTGTCTGATCCATAAACTGAGATAGCTGATTCGTTCCAAAGAAAGAATTAATAACTGATGAAAGAGTCTTAGCATTGATCAAATCGATTGGAGTAAATACTTCATTATCCCTAACATTCATTCGCTCTCTTATCGTACGAGCCATTCGCGCAAGTCCAACTCCAAACTGAGCATACAACTGTTCACCAACTGTTCTAACTCTTCTGTTTGAAAGGTGATCGATATCATCAACATCGGCTTTTGAATTGATAAGTTCAATCAGATACTTTATTATCGAAATGATATCTGTTTTTGTAAGAACACGTGATTCTTCATTACTATCTATTCCAAGCTTTTTATTTAATCGAAAACGACCGACCTCACCAAGATCGTAACGAGTATCTGAAAAGAATAATTTTTCAAAAACACCCTTTGCCGTCTCATAGTCAGGAGGTTCGGCATTACGAAGCTGCCGATAAATATGTTCGACAGCCTCCTTTTCAGAATTAGATGTATCCTTTTGAAGTGTATTATAGATGATTGTAAAATCGGCACTATTAACGTCTTCTTTATGTAAGATAACATTTTTCACACCTGAGTCCACGATCAAGTCAATGTGCTCATCATCAATAGCCGTTTCACGATCAAGTAAGACTTCATTACGCTCGATGGAAACAACCTCACCTGTGTCCTCATCTACGAAATCCTCAATCCATGATTTCAATACTCTGGCGGCAAGTTTGCGACCCACCAGCTTTTTGAGGTTTGCTTTGGTAACTTTAACTTCATCAGCTAGACCAAAGATTTCTAATATATCTTTATCACTTTCGTATCCGATCGCACGGAATAAAGTGGTTACTGGCAATTTTTTCTTACGATCGATGTATGCATACATTACGTTGTTAATGTCCGTAGCAAACTCAATCCACGATCCCTTGAACGGAATTACTCGAGCGGAATACAATTTCGTGCCATTCGCATGACGACTCTGTCCAAAGAAAACGCCTGGTGAACGATGTAACTGAGAAACGATTACACGCTCTGCTCCATTAACAACGAATGATCCCTTGGGTGTCATGTATGGAATAGTGCCAAGATAAACATCTTGGACGATAGTTTCAAAATCCTCATGTTCAGGATCCGTACAATACAGTTTCAATTTCGCTTTTAGCGGAACGCTGTATGTTAGTCCACGCTCAATACACTCTTCAATGGTGTAACGCGGGGGATCAATAAAATAATCTAAAAACTCGAGAACGAACTGATTTCTAGTATCAGAAATAGGAAAATTTTCAGCGAAAACTTTAAACAATCCTTCACTCTCTCTGTTGTCCGGGGTTGTTTCCAACTGAAAGAACTCCTGAAAGGATTTTAACTGGATATCCAGAAAATCCGGATAATCGAAATGACTTTTACTGGAAGCAAAATTCACTCTTTTCGAAATGTTGTTTGATGTTGCCAAGGCCCAACTATTTTTTATTGATGAAAATGGTCTTAAAAATGCGTTGTACGCAAAAAAAAGGATAAGGCATCCCGCAAATCGGGACACCTTTCCATATTATTAAGAAGAAATTACTTAATCTCAACTTCAGCACCAGCCTCTTCAAGAGACTTCTTCAGTCCTTCAGCTTCGTCTTTAGATACTCCCTCCTTCAATGTTGCAGGCGCACCGTCGACCAAATCCTTAGACTCTTTCAGACCGTTTCCAGTCAATTCCTTAACAAGTTTAACTACTTGCAATTTATTCGCACCACCTGATTTAAGGATCACGTCGAACTCTGTCTGCTCTACAGCAGCTTCGCCACCACCACCGGTAGCTCCACCGCCAGCTACCATTACAGGTGCAGCAGCAGGTTCAATACCATATTCATCCTTAAGGATTGTTGCCAATTCATTTACTTCCTTAACTGTTAAGTTCACTAGCGTTTCCGCAATTTGCTTGATATCAGCCATTTTTTTTTGTTTTGTAAGTTATACTTAAATAAAATTATGCTCGTTCTTCGAGCGTTTTAAGGATACCCGCTATCTTACTTCCGGCACCTTTAAGTCCAGAAACAACGTTATTAGCAGGACTTTGAAGCAATCCAATAATATCACCGATAAGTTCTTCACGACTTTTCAAAGATACGAGAGTCTCAATCTGATTGTCGCCCACAAAGACTGCCTCGTCAATATATGCGCCTTTCAAAATAGGCTTTTCGCTTTTCTTTCTGAATTCCTGAATCAATTTAGCAGGTGAATTACCAACTTCACTAAACATGATTGAGGTTGCTCCAGCAAGAGCATCTTTTAAATTCCCGAAGTCCTTACCTTCAATGCGTCCCATCGCCTTTTCGAGTAATGTGTTCTTCACAACACGCATTCGAATGTTTGACTGGTAACATCGACGGCGAAGACTGTTTACAACGTCCACAGTTAAACCCGCTGTATCTGTCAGATAAAAGACGTTGGCATCGTTAATTTCCGCTACCAAATCATCAATATACTTTGCTTTTTCTTCTCTTGTCATAGTGATTTAAGTTATTAAGCAACAACAGACTTCGTATCCACTTGGATACCAGGGCTCATTGTAGAACTCACGTAAATACTCTTGATGTATGTACCTTTGGCAGCAGAAGGCTTTAATTTAATAAGGGTCTGGATCAATTCATTTGCATTTTCACGAATCTTTCCTCCTTCAAAACTAACCTTACCGACAGACGAGTGAACAATACCATATTTATCAACTTTGAAGTCGATCTTTCCGGCTTTCACTTCTTCAACAGCCTTAGCAACATCCATCGTTACGGTACCAGTTTTAGGATTTGGCATCAAGCCCCGTGGACCTAAAATACGTCCTAGCGCTCCAACCTTACCCATCACAGAAGGCATCGTAATAATGACATCGATCTCTGTCCATCCACCTTTGATTTTTTCGATGTAGTCATCCATTCCCACATGATCCGCTCCGGCTGCTTTCGCTTCAGCTTCTTTGTCAGGCGTACAAAGCACCAATACTCGAACATCTTTACCTGTTCCATGTGGCAGAGCAACAGTTCCTCTGACCATCTGATTTGCCTTTCGCGGGTCCACACCCAAACGCACACTGATGTCAACCGATGCATCGAATTTTGTAGTTGAGATTCCCTTAACCAAATCACACGCTTCTGCCAAGGAGTAGGACTTAACTAAATCAAATTTAGCTAAGATCTCTTTTCTTTTCTTAGATATTCTTCCCATGACGAAATCGATTATTTGGACCGTGGAGCCTCACCTCCCTTTACAGTAACTCCCATGCTTCTTGCCGTACCAGCAACCATTGACATAGCTGCCTCAATCGTGAAACAATTAAGATCGGGAAGTTTATCTTCGGCGATTGCCTTAACTTGATCCCAGCTAATTGTTCCAACTTTGGATTTGTTTGGCTCCGAGGACCCCTTTTTGATCTTCGTATGCTCTACAATCTGTACCGCTGCCGGCGGAGTTTTTAATACGAAATCAAAAGATTTATCACCATATACAGTGATAACTACAGGTGTCACTTTTCCAGGACGATCTTGCGTTCGCGCATTAAACTGCTTGCAAAACTCCATGATGTTCACCCCTTTCGCTCCAAGAGCCGGACCAACCGGAGGAGCGGGGTTAGCGGCACCACCTTTGATCTGTAATTTAATCAACGCTGCTACTTCTTTAGCCATTTATTCTCAAATTGTGTAGTCAAACATGAGTAATCACGGGAAGCTTTAATCGTTTTCCTCACTCCTACGGGTTAATAAACCTATTAAATTTCTTTTTCGACCTGCATGTAACTCAGCTCAAGCAAGTTTTTCCTACCAAATATTTTAACCATAACCTTAAGCTTCTTCTTCTCCTCATTAATTTCATCCACCACGCCACTAAAGTTATTGAAAGGACCGTCTATGACTTTAACCGACTCACCAACAACAAATGGAATCTTCATCTCTTCCTCTGATTCTGAAAGCTCATCAACCTTGCCTAGAATTCGATTTACCTCAGATAATCTCATTGGAACAGGTTCTCCACCTTTTTCAGTTCCTAAGAATCCAATAACGTTTGGAATACCTTTAATCACATGAGGAACCTCTCCAACCAATGCCGCCTCAACAAGGACATAACCCGGTAAATACGCCTTTTCCTTAGAAACTTTTTTCCCATTTCTGATTTGAAAAACCTTTTCCGTAGGAATCAAAACTTGATCCACAAAATCTGACAAATTTAAACGAGTAATTTCCAGGTCAAGATACTCCTTAACCTTTTTTTCTTTTCCACTTATGGCACGCACCACATACCATCTCTTTTTGATTTCTCCCATGATGCTTCAGTTAAAACAAACTATATATGAAGCCCATCGCTCCCTTCCAAACAGATTTCGGTTCTCCAGATATTCCAAAACCAAAATCCATTACAAAAATAATCGCAGCGATTATGATTGATGCCACTACAACAATTATGGTGTTGCTTTGTAGTTCTTTCCAAGTGGGCCACGTCACTTCGTGAACCATCTCGTTCATTGTATCGCGAAAGTAATTTCTGATCTTTGACACGTTTTTTCGTTTTTGCACGGGCGGTAGGATTCGAACCCACGACCAATGGTTTTGGAGACCACTACTCTACCAGCTGAGCTACGCCCGTATAAAAAGGGGAGCGAACTCCCCTTAAACACATTATATTTTAGTTAATTAAGCTACAATCTCAGTAACCTGACCAGCTCCAACTGTTCTACCACCCTCACGGATTGCAAAACGGAGCCCCTTGTCCATAGCAACAGGAACGATCAATTTAACATTGATTGTTACGTTGTCACCTGGCATAACCATTTCTCGACCGTCAGTAAGGAAGATCTCACCTGTTACATCCGTTGTACGGAAATAAAACTGAGGACGGTATTTGTTGTGGAATGGTGTATGACGACCACCTTCTTCTTTCTTCAAAACATATATCTCAGCCTTGAATTCAGTATGAGGCGTTGTCGAACCAGGTTTACAAATAACCATTCCCCTCTTAATTTGTGTCTTTTCAATTCCACGAAGAAGAAGACCAACATTGTCACCAGCTTCACCTCTATCCAAAATTTTACGGAACATTTCTACCCCTGTTACAGTAGACGTGAGCTTAGTATCACCCATACCCAGAATCTCCACTGCATCTCCAGAGTTGATTACCCCGGTTTCAATACGTCCGGTAGCTACCGTACCACGACCAGTAATAGTAAATACATCTTCAACAGGCATTAAGAAAGCCTTGTCCACGTCACGCGGGGGAAGTTCAATGTAAGAATCAACAGCATCCATCAGCGCCTCAACAGTAGCAACCCACTTAGGCTCTCCATTCAAAGCACCCAAAGCTGACCCTTGAATTACTGGAGCATTGTCGCCATCATACTGATAGAAAGAAAGCAATTCACGAACTTCCATTTCCACCAATTCCAAAAGTTCAGGGTCATCTACCATGTCTACTTTATTCATGAAAACCACCAAACGAGGAACACCTACTTGACGACCAAGAAGGATGTGCTCACGCGTCTGAGGCATTGGGCCATCCGTTGCCGCAACAACGAGAATAGCTCCATCCATCTGAGCAGCACCGGTAACCATGTTCTTTACGTAGTCAGCGTGACCAGGACAGTCAACGTGTGCGTAATGACGATTTGCAGTTTCATACTCAATGTGAGATGTGTTAATTGTAATACCACGCTCTTTCTCCTCAGGAGCATTGTCGATAGAAGAGAAGTCACGAACTTGCGCAAGACCTTTAGAAGCCAATACACTTGAAATTGCTGCTGTTAGCGTAGTTTTTCCGTGGTCAACGTGACCTATAGTCCCGATGTTCACGTGCGGTTTGGAACGATCAAAATTTTCCTTAGCCATTGTTCTATTTGTTACGAGTTAATAAAAAAACAAACCTTTTGTGTGCACAACTCACCTCCAACGGAGGCAAAAACATTCTTTTAATGAGCCAATGACGAGATTTGAACTCGTGACCTCTTCCTTACCAAGGAAGCGCTCTACCCCTGAGCTACACCGGCTTCTCAAAAATGAGCGGGAGACGAGATTCGAACTCGCGACCCTCAGCTTGGAAGGCTGACGCTCTACCAACTGAGCTACTCCCGCTTAAATAAATTCACTGTGGGGAGAGCAGGATTCGAACCTGCGAAGGTATGAACCAACAGATTTACAGTCTGTCCTCGTTGGCCGCTTGAGTATCTCCCCAACAAATGAGCCGATGGAGGGATTCGAACCCCCGACCAGCTGATTACAAATCAGCTGCTCTGGCCAACTGAGCTACATCGGCGTTGGTAATTATTCATGATTTAAAAGAACTTCGCGTAATTGTACACCCCATTTAGGGTTTGCAAATTTAGCAAAGAAATCTATTCCTGCAAGCACTTTTACAAAAAATAACAAAAAATAAGGGAGATATGCTAGCTCCCTTACCAAATAAATCAGAAACAAATATCAGATTGCTTTTTCTTTATGCTTTGATACCTGCTTACGGAGTGCTTCCACGGCCTGATCAGAAGCCTCTTCAAAAGTATTACATTGCTTTTTAGCGAAAAGCTCCTTCCCCGGAATATGAATCTTAATTTCAGCAATCTTGTTGTCGTGCGCATGTTCTTTATCTAAGCGAAGAAAAACCTCTACACTTACAATGTTATCGTAAAACAATTCCAACTTATTTACTTTATCTTTAATGAAATTGATTAACTTCTGATCTGCCGTAAAATGAACTGTGTTAACATTTATCTTCATAACTTATAATATTAATGGCCTCTGGGGTGTGCCTGTGAATAAATTGCGTTCAACTGAGCAAAGGAGTTGTGCGTATACACCTGAGTGGCAGAAAGATTAGCATGACCCAGCAAATCTTTTAACGTTTCCAATCCTGCTCCATTATTTAACATGTGTGTAGCAAACGTATGGCGCAGGACGTGCGGACTACATTTATCCAAGCTCGTAATATCGCTAAGATATGCATTTATCTTTCGGTAAACAAACTTCGGATAAAGTTTGTTTCCATTATTCAATACAAATACATTTTCGCTAGATGATCGGATCGAATTTCTTTTGTCCATATATGATAAAAACTGTTCATAGAGCGATTTAGAGATTGGGACTAGTCTTTCTCTATTACGTTTACCAACAACCCGGATTGTTTGATTAGAAACATCTTGAAGTTTTAAATTAATTAATTCTGAAAGTCGAATACCTGTTTGGTAAAAGAGTTCTATCATCAATGCATTTCTTTGACCATCGAAATCATCATCAAAATAAGATTCGGCAGTGCTTGAGTTTAATTCCGATTCTTTTGCGAAAAATGGTAACTTCTTGGCAATTTTCGGACCGGAAATTTTAGCCAAAGGATTCTCTGTCATCTGACCATTCCTTTTCATCCATTTAAAAAAACTTCTCAAAGAGGACAATTTTCTGTTTACAGATCTGGCATTAATTTTCTGATCCATCAAATCCACAATCCACGAACGAATAAGGGAGCCAGGTATTGATCTGACGTCCTGCAAAGAAGATAAAGATGCGAACTCAAAAAACTGAGCGATATCATTTTCGTAGGCGAGAAGGGTATTCAACGAATATCGCCGTTCGATTTTAAGATAGCCAATGAAATCATTAATCAACAAAAAAGGAGCCATAGGCTCCTTAACGAAATATACTGCAAAATGTTACTACAATTCTGTTGAACGCAACTTTTGAACGTACGCCGCCTTAATCAATTCCTGACGACGTGTCACTGAAGGCTTTTCAAATTCCTTTCTAGCTCTCAACTGCTTCATTACGTTAGTTTTATCATACTTTTTTTTGTACTTTTTGAGAGCTCTTTCAATATTTTCTCCTTCTTTTACAGGAATAATCAACATATTCTAAAATATTAATTTTTAATTCTAACGGAGGACAAAGATACGCTTTAATTTTTCTCCTACAAGTATTACTTCAAAATTTCTCTCGAAATTACTAATTTCTGTATTTCAGAAGTGCCCTCACCTATTGTCATTAAACGAGCATCACGCAAAAACTTTTCTGCCGGGTACTCCTTCGTGTAACCGTATCCCCCCATGATTTGCATGGCTTCGTTTCCACATTTAACAGCAACCTCACTACAATAGTATTTAGCGTATGCTCCCTCGCGTGTTACGGGCAGCTTTTTATTTTTGCGATACGCTGCTTGATAGGTCAATAATTCAGCAGCCTCTAGTGATGTAGCCATATCGGCTAACTTGAAAGATATCGCCTGAAAATTTGCTATTGGCTGTCCAAACTGCTCGCGTTCTTTGGCATATTTCAGAGCTGATTCATAAGCTCCGCGAGCTACACCGCAACTTAAGGCTGCGATAGAAATACGTCCTCCATCAAGGATCTGCATCGCTTGTTTGAATCCCTGTCCGACCTGACCAATTACCTGACTTTCGTGAATACGAACATTATCAAAAATTAACTCAGCCGTCTCACTGGCTCGTACTCCAAATTTATCCTTAATCTTTACTGCAGAAAATCCGGGAGTACCTTTTTCAATAATAAAAGCAGTAATCCCATTACTATCCAATAATTCTCCGGTACGAACCAATACCACTGCTACATCACCCGAAAGTCCATGAGTAATCCAGTTCTTAGCGCCGTTAATTACCCAATACTGGCCTTCCTTTACTGCTGTTGTTTTCATGCGCATAGCGTCTGAACCAGTATTGGGTTCAGTCAAACCCCAAGCGCCAATCCATTCGCCCGATGCGAGTTTCGGCAGATATTTCTTCTTTTGCTCGTCATTTCCATGATAATAAATGTGCCCGGTGCAAAGTGAGTTATGCGCTGCAACGCTCAAACCAATTCCTCCACAAACACGCCCCAGCTCCATTAGCGCAGTGGCGTATTCAAAATAACCAAACCCTGCTCCACCAAACTCTTCAGGAATGTAGATTCCCAGAAGACCAAGTTCACCCATTCTCTTCATAATTGAAATAGGAAAGAACTCTTCATCATCCCATTTTCGAAAGTGTGGCTTTATCTCCTTTTCCGCAAAATCCCGCACCATTTGTGCAATCATCTGCTGATTTTCATTCATTTGAAAGTTCATAATTACAATTACTTATTAAAAACTTATTTTTATTAATATCGTGCAAAAGTAACAATATTGGAAGAAATTGATTTCAACTTTTCATGACCATCAAGAAAATCAAGTGATACCAAAAAATTAAATCCGAACACTTTACCGCCACATTTCTCTATTAAGTGAGCAGCCGCCTCAGCAGATCCCCCGGTAGCCAATAAATCATCATGAATTAACACTTTAGTTCCCTTTGAAATTGCATCAATATGCATCTCAATGGTTGCACTTCCATATTCAAGCTGATATGCATGACTAATCTTCTTGAAGGGAAGTTTACCCTCCTTTCTAACAAGTACGAATGGTATTCCTAACCTTAAAGCCAGAGGTAAACCAAATAGAAATCCCCTACTTTCAATCCCCGCAACGGCGTCAATATCCTTATCCTTATACTCGGCTACCATAGCCTCAAGTACCTCATTCGATAATTTTGGATTAAGCATAATGGTAGAGATGTCCTTGAAAACGATGCCCTTTTTGGGGAAATCAGGAACATCGCGAATTGCGGAACGAAGTTTATCTTCTAAAGTCATACTACAAAGTTATATACGGTTTTATCTTTTCAAACAACGCCTGATCAATCAGAACGGACTCTTTAAGTTCATCAATAGAGTAAAATTTCTTTTTTTGGGCGCGCATTTTTACAATTGAGTTTGCGACATTCCAATCGAAATACGGGTGCCTTTTCAACTCATCGGGAGACACTTCATTCAAATTAAATTGCTGAATCGCGTTTGGGTCTATGTAAATAAAGCGCTCGATTTCAGAATACTTGACAGGATCCATTTTCCAAACCTCCAGCAATTGATCTTTTCGGACGAAACCACCTAATTTTGTTCTATACTTCAAAATATTTTTAGCGTAGAATGGTCCAATCCCGGGTATGTTATCCAACATTGCCTCATCTGCGCGATTCACATCAATGAGAGCTAACTTTTCCTCTACTTCATATTTAGTTTTGAATTTTTCCGAAGCAAGTAAAACTTTCTGGGGATAAACAGTTGAGTCTTTGATAAGCTCGTAAAGCTCATACGGAATGACAAAGATCCTTTTCAGCTCATCATTTGAATAAATCCCTCGAGAACAGAACCGAACCACAACTGCCGCTTGTTTTGGAGATAAGCCAAGTGCCTCCCAATCAGATTGTGTAAAGGTATTTGGATCAAACAGGTGGCGAGGGAGATGATAGATTTTACTTCTCCTGTTTGGTCTATTTTTATGTAGAAATTTAGACTCATTTCTCTCACGAGCTGAGGATAAAACAGCAATTTCCTCTGATTTAATTTCAAAAAAGCTATCGGCTGACGTCCACAACAGAATACGAGGAGCGAAAATAACCGCAAGCGATACTATGAGGAAGATTAAAAGTCCGCGCCTATTACTTTGAGAGACAAATAGGGGAGCTTTATTTTTCAAGTTTGTTTGTTTTCAAAAATCCAACTGAAACCCAAACTACTCTTCGCCAACTTCCTCAGATGTATTCAGAATAGCATCATACCCACGAAGAGACTGTTCAAAATCATACTGATTAAGATGACTGTTATGCCTCGAATAAAGGAAATATACAAGCACACCCAACGAAGACCAAATGATGAAAGCAACCCATGTTTCCGGACGAACAAAGTACATCAGTCCGATATTAAATAATGCACCTAAAGGCCCAATAATAAAGATAGCTGGTGTTTTAAATGGTCGTTCCAATTTTGGTTGTTTAACACGTAAAACAACCACAGCAACGGAAATCATTGAGAAAGCAAGTAAGGTGCCCATCGAACACATCTCGGACACCTTATCAATAGGTGTAATCGCCGCAACAAGAGATACGACTAAACCAACGAGAAGTGTGCTTCTGTATGGAGTTTTAAATTTTTCATGCACTCTTCCAAACACATTGAAAGGCAATAACCCATCCTTGGCCATACCTAGAAATATACGTGTTTGACCAAGCATCATAACGAGCATCACGGAAGTTAATCCTGCTACAGCAGCTATAGTAATTAATACTGTAGCCCAAGGCATTCCAATACCCTCAAAAGCAGATGCAACCGGTGCTTTAATATCTAATTCATTATATGGTACCATACCTGTAAGTACCAACGAAACAATGATATAAAGAATTGTACAAATAACTAACGACATAATTATTGCAAAAGGCACATCTTTCTTGGGGTTTATGGCTTCCCCGGCTTGTGTTGAAACTGCATCAAAACCGATATACGCGAAGAATACTATCGTTGCAGCGGTTACTACACCACTCCATCCAAAATGGCCGGTGCCGTTAGATTCAACAATTCTATCTGGAATGAATGGGGAATAATTATCCATATCAATAAAGAAGAAGCCAACGAAGATGACAAAAAGTACAACGGCCACTTTTAAAATAACGATCAGGTTGTTTGTCTTTGCCGCCTCTCTAATTCCTTTGACCAAAATAGACGTTACAACCCAAGTAATAATTAAAGCAGGCAAGTTAAAAGCAAAAGTTGGAGCAGGTACATGCATTTCCGCAGCTTTTGTAGCTGCAGTTATCGGATCATTCATTAACCATAAAGGGGGATCAACATGGAATTGATGCAACAATTTTTCGAAATAACCACTCCATGCAACGGCAACGGTAGTGGCTCCCATCATGTACTCCAAAATTAGATTCCATCCGATGATCCAAGCGAAAATTTCTCCCATCGTACCGTAAGAATATGCATATGCTGAGCCCTCTACCGGGAGAACGGAGGAAAATTCAGCATAACATAAGGATGCAAACAAGCAACCTATACCGGCGATAACAAAAGATAAGGCTAAAGCAGGTCCGGCATGATCATGCGCAGCAATACCGGTTAAGGTGAAAATGCCGCCTCCGATAATAGCTCCAATACCAAGTGATGTTAGTCCCCATCTACTCAATACTCTCTTTAACTCACTTTTCTTCATGTCTGCCTCAAAGGCACTGATTGGTTTTTTACGCCAAATTGTTCCAGCCACAGTATAGATTTTTAAATTTTCCGAGTAAAGATATAGTTTTAGCTTAAATCGCTAAGAATTTTATATCAAATCCAAAGTAACCTCTAGTACTTTCGGATAATAGCCCAATTCTTTCTTGGCTTTTGAGAGATCAAAACCAGTTTTAGGGGGGCGTTTTGCAGGTTGATTCAAAGTATCACTGCTACTTCTTTTTATATTTTCCTTACTCCACCCAAAATGGTCAGCTATCCGTTCTACAATGTTAAAAATAGACATTGTTTCTGGACCTGAAATGTGAAAAATCCCTTTTTTCTCTCTTCTGCAGATCTCCAAACACGCCCAGGCAAGATCATCAGCCCATGTAGGCGCACGAAACTGATCGTCGACGATGGAAAGTTCGTGGCCCTTTGCCAAGGCATCTTTAGCCCAAAGAATGATATTGGAGCGAGACAAATTATTCCCGTCACCATAAACAATGATCGTACGTACTACAGACCAATTGGGAAATGTGTCCTTTTGAAGTATTTGTTCTGCTTCGACCTTTGACTGTGCGTATACACTCAACGGCCTGACAGGATCAGTTTCTACATAATTGCCCTTTTCTCCGTCAAAGACAAAATCAGTTGACAACAGTTGAAAATGTATGTTTCGATCCCTGCATGAGCCCCATAGTTTTTCAACGGCAACTACGTTTACCTCCTGACATTCTTCAGGATGCAACTCACAAAAATCAACATTAGTCAATGCAGCCGTATGAATGACATGAGTGGGCTTAAAAAAATTAAGCGCAGCTTCAATATCTTGCTTATTGCAAATATCCAAAGTCATGTAGTCATTCTCCGGACATTCCGGGTTTCTGTTTTCCCCTTTGGATGTCGCAAGAAAAATATGGCTTCTTCTTTGGCATTGTGCTACTATTTTCTGTCCTAAAAGACCGTTCGAACCTGTAATTAAAACGCGCATATCAATGATGAATTCCAAAAATTGAATTTAATTTCTGTATCTGTTCGGCAGAACCCAAGACAAATAATTTCGAATGCGGAACCACCGCTAATTCATAATCCGGATTTATAATATAACGACCTTCGGGGGTTTTGAACCCAATGATGGTGACACCCGTAATGCGTTTAGCTTCCAACTGTCCGATGGTTTTATTTCGAAACTCTTCAGGTAATTCACTAAATGAAATTGTTTCAATGTTTACTCCCGTATGACCCTGAACTTTTATAGCATCCATAAACTCTATAACATCCGGATTGCTTATGAGTGAAGCCATGTGCGAGCCTCCGATTGAGTCCGGCATTATTACATGTGTCGCCCCTGCCAATTTGAGCTTTGACACCGCCGAACTTTGACTTGCCCGTGAAACAATATTCAAACCCGGGTTGCCCTCTCGAGATGTAAGTACAACGTAGACATTATCTGCGTCTTTTGGTAAGCAAGTCACCAATCCAAGTGCTTTTGAAATGTTTGCCTTTTCGAGTACTCCCTCTTTTGTGGCATCATCCTGAATAAAGTAAAGATTCTGATTGGATTCAAATTCTTTTATAACCATTGTGTCTTGCTCAATTATAACAAATGGTTGTTTAAACAGTGTAAGATCTTGTGCTACCTGGAAACCGACACGACCGAAACCACAAATGATAATATGATTCTCCATCTTTTTCATTTTTCTCATCAATTTTGACGTCCTTAAATTTACCTTGTATTCTCCACCTACGATGTAACTTGTTATTGATGATATGGTATATGCAAAGATACCAAAGCATGAGATTAGCAGAAAGGCTGTAAACAATCTTCCCTCATCAGTAAGCGGATGAACCTCACCAAATCCAACAGTGGACATTGTAATGATTGTCATGTAAAAGGAATCAAAAATATTCCAACCTTCAATAAACACAAACCCAAAGGTTCCGGTGCCTATTACAAGCAACATTAAAACAAGAGTCAGATAAATTTTTCTAAAAACTTTAATACTCCTCCACATACTATAATTCCCAAATAGTTTTTCTTCTCTGCCTCTGAAACTTAAAGTAATGCTTATTCTCCAGAATCCAAGCCATCGCAAGATAGAGAATCAGAGGAGAACCCAAAGTAAGACAGGAAGCATAAATAAACCCTAGTCTGACCTTAGATATATCAATTCCTAATTTTCTTGCCCACCAGGCACAAACTCCAAAGGATCGCATTTCAAAGAAAAAGGCTATTTTATGAATCAATTTCATGAAGACAATATTTTTTGACCAATCGGACAGCTAACACATTTTTTGTGCTGACAGTATTGATTGTAGATGGACAGGTAAGCCTGTGTATCAAATGCATTTACCACCTTCAATGTTGATTTTTTCCACATTCGACTAACCTTGTTATCCTCAGGTTCTGTAAGTCGAAGCAATTGAATAGCCTTCTCGGAAATTACATCTGATTCAACATGTTGACCATACCAAAACAAAAAAGGGACGAAAGCATTGACAATCAGGCCAACTTTCATTTGACTAGATAATTCCTTCAATGCTAAACGTCGCAATACTATGCTTCGATTCTCGAACATCTTTATCAAATATAGGTAAATCTCTTCAGCTGAAAAATGAACAAAATGATAGGCAAAGTCATAATCAGACAGAAATCCGGCAAATTGCATCGCCCTAATTGCAGGAAAACCATGAGGTCGTAACCCTTTCTCCTTCCAAAAAACTTTCAATTCATTACTCCGCTCTAAACATTTTGTTGCGATAAAGGTAGTTGAGATTGCATCAAAACGATCGATGTCCTTATCAGCAATCAGCTTAGTAAAGGGAAGCGCATTGGTAAATTGTTCAAAGGGAAGTTTGTTTACATTTTTTCCGAATGCACCGGCCAATAATTTATATAATATCTCTCTGGGGTCAGCAATCGAAAATTTGAATTGGTTAATTTTATCATTAAGCCTTTCATAAACAGAAACTTCCTTGATAAAGGTCATGTTTAAAGCTGACAATTGATGTAATTGATTTTTGCAAAGCAGGCGATTATTCACTATGCGTCCAACGGCGACACTTTGTATGGTATTGGCATCGAAAAAATTCGATACTTCTAAGGTCGGTATTCTTGATAGTTCCTCATCGAGATAAGCGTCATGCTGGAAAACCACATGCAAAATGACATTATCGTAATTCGGATCGTTATGATGTCCATGTTTTTTCCAATGACTACTTTTAATATGAATTTCAACATTTCCAACCCATTCGATCCCTCCTATGGAAATTCTTGCATTGAAAAAATCAGGTCCTGCTTGATTTTCATTGTACTGTCCTTTCGAAATAATTCGTATCTCCTCACCCGATGTGGTTATTAGGCGAGTCTTCGGAAGTAGCGATCGTTCCCAAAAAAAATGTAGTTGAGATTCTCTCATTTCACATGAAGATACAACAAAAAAAATCAATGTAAGCCTAAATCGCCTGAAATTTCCCTTTTATTTGTACTTCACATAATTCAAAAATGCAGGGTTAGCTGCGGGTGCAGTTTTTGGGTCAAAATCTAACGTAATCACTCTCCCTTCTGCACGACGATTCAAAGAATGAAGCGTCTCATATACTGACGGGTTAGTTTTTTTAAACTTATTAATATATTCTTCTTTTAAAACAATCACCTCTACCCCCAACATATCCGCAGGTTGTGAAGCCAAATATAGGTTTTCCTTCTTGTATACCGTTCGAGGTGCCATCTCCCCTTTTCCAACAGGCACAATCCTTCTAGGATCCACCCCTTTCTGCTCTACAAGATACTTGTAACAGGCACGAGCTCTATTTTCTGAGAGGAGCTGATTCGCATCATTATTACCTCGCGAGTCGGTATGTGAACTTAATTCCAGTACCATTCCAGGATATTCTTGAAGTAAATTATAAACAAATAATAAAGAGTCAGCTGAATTTATCGTTGAATCTGACAAAAGCGACCATTGATCAACGGGATATCGAACCTCCGGCAAGCGAATGGGTTTTTTCGGGAGCAGTGCCATCTCTAAAATGAAACTTTGGTCATTATTTATCCCAACAGTTGTTAATTGTGTTCCCTTTTTATCCTCGTGGTAACCATCTTTTGAGATTGTAATATTATAAGTTACGTCCTCATTTAAATAACGTTCATCGTTTGGTTTTTTATCCCAAAAAACTGAACCTGATTTATTTGTCGTCCCTTGCCATGTTGCTCCGTCTGAGCCTTTAATGATTACCTTGGCTCCGTCAATTTTCACTACCTTATTACCTAATTCACTCACTATGACCTTTAAATCAAACATATTAGGTGGCAATTCATACATATAAATATCCGGATTGTATTTACCATTCGGGTCCCTTCTTTCTGATGTAAAATACCCTTTCTTCGGAGAAACCTCATACAGTGAATAGTCATTATTTTCGGAATTTAGGGGATAGCCAAGATTTCGGGCATTTGTCCACTGCATTTCGCCATTTCCTTTGAATGCTTTGAAGATATCAAGCCCACCCAATCCTGGGAGGCCATCCGTGGAAAAATAAAGGCTGCCATCCTTGCCTAGTGAAGGAAACATTTCATTTCCAACCGTATTTATTTCTGAACCTAGATTCTTTGGAGACGACCAAGAATTGTTTTTTTTGTCATATGCAGCATACCACAAATCACGGCCACCGAAACCTCCAGGCATGTCAGATACGAAAATCAGAAAGTTACCGTCAACTGTAAGACATGGATGCCCCACAGTAATTGAATCTACACCATTCTTCAAATTAAGTTTTTGCGGTTCTCCCCACTCACCTTTGCCTTCCGCAGTTACCATCCATATTTCACAACCCAGATTTTGCTTTTTAACGTTCGGACAACGCGTAAAAAACATCAATTTTCCTCGGCTATCAAAACAAACCGTTCCTTCGTGTGCTTCCGTATTAATCTTCCCTGAAATATCGGCCAAAAGGGGCTCCCCCCAATTTCCCTTTTTATCAATTTCTGAAACCCAGATGTCCATATAATTTTGACACGAAATAGGATCTATTTTGTTTCCGGTACTTCCCGCACGACTTGAACCAAAATACAAATGGGTTTCTTTTGAATCTCCAAAAGTAGGAGCAATATCAAATTCCTTTTTATTTATGGCCGACTGATTAATAACAACATATCTCATTTTATTAGAAATGAGATACTTACTATCATTGCACGATTGAATTCCAACTTCTGAGCGCTTGTCTGAAGGGACCATTTTTTGATATTCCTCGTAAGATTTGAGAGCCTTTTCAAACTCACCCATCATTCGAAGCATTTCCCCATTATTAAGATACACCTCTGGACTTACTTCTTGATAATCAAGAAGTATAGCTCGTTCATACCATTCATTCGCCTCTTTAAACCTGTCAGAGTAACGGTAGCACTCAGCTGTTTTGAACGCCATGTCTCCTTTCAACCTTTTTGCCTGATTTCCCTTCTTTTTCAGTTTCGTGTAAGCAAGTGCACATTTTTCAGCACCTTCACAATATTTTTCACTCTTAAAATACGTTTCCGCCTCTTGAATATATTTGTTCTGAGCACGGGATGTAAAAGAGAAAGTCAACAAGACCAATGGAAACAAAAAATAATTATTCATTTTACTTAAATAGAAATATTAAAAGTCAAATTAATTTGGTCACAACACCAAAACTAAGAGGCTAAATTTAAGTTAACTGTAGCAAATATAAGTAAGAATATAAAAAAATATCTGAGCTATTCGATTTCGCATGTATATGCTTCCCATTTTTTCAATACTTGAGCGAAGCCTTCTGGGAGCTCTGAATCAAATTGCATCCATTGTTTCGTCTCAGGGTGTATAAAACCGATCGACTTAGCATGGAGAACTTGTCCGGCTGTTAATTGAAAACAATTATCAATAAATTTCTGATATGAGGCTGATTTCGTTCCTTTTAGTATTCTATTCCCCCCATATTCCAGATCATTAAACAAGGGATGCCCCATATACTTCATGTGAACACGTATCTGATGCGTACGGCCCGTTTCTAGTTTACACTCCAGTAAAGTTACCAGTCCGAATTTCCGCAATACTTTGTAATGAGTCACGGCGTGTTTACCCAAAGAAGCATCCTCGAACACAGTCATTACCTTTCTGTTAGAAAGTGACCTTCCCAAATTTCCGATTATCGTGCCATCGGATTGTACATCGCCCCAAACAAGAGCCTGATATCTCCGTTCAGTTGTCCGCTCATAAAATTGTCTGGCAAGATCAGTCAAGGCTTCTTCCGTTTTTGCGACAACCAATAAGCCTGTTGTATGTTTATCAATTCTATGAACTAATCCCGGCCGACCATAGTAATTTTGAATTCTATGCGGAAGATTCTCAAAATGATACACTAACGCATTGACAAGGGTACCGCTGTAATTACCATAACCCGGATGCACAACCATATTTGCAGCCTTGTTAACAACTATTAATGTTTCGTCTTCGTAAACGATATCCAGAGGTATATTTTGTGGAATTAACTCTAATTCTCTTACAGGATAAGGCATAACAATAGAAACAATATCGCCCGGTTTAACCCTGTAGTTTTGCCGAACTTTCTGCTCGTTTACGAGAACGTTACCTCCTTTTGCAGCAATTTGTATCTTATTTCTTGATGTATTAGGTAGCCGATCAAGCAAAAATTTATCTATCCGAATCATTTCCTGACCGGGATCCGCCTTGAACCGATAATGTTCAAAGAGTTCTTCTTCTTCGCTCTCAGTATCAGACACCTCAGGATACTCTTTCATTAGTGACGACAAATTCGAATCAATTGCCCAGTGCCTATAAGTTTGAGAAAATAAATGCCGGGAGCAAGTCCGGCAACCGAAAAACTAGTTTCGTTAATGGTCATCATCAACCTACCTGCAGGGGAGAAAAGTAAAGCACCATTAAATTCGCCCTTAGGAATACGTATTTCCATTTGGTCATCAGATGGATTGGGGTATACAGAAACTGCGAGCTTATCCTGCAATTTAGGTAATGAAAGCTGGGCATCCAAGGCAGTAGAAAATACCGGGCGGATCATCACTGAACCTTTAATACTCGATTGTTTCCATGTAACGCCATTATCAATACTGTAAAACGTATTTTCGGAATGATCCAAATTTCGATCAAGTCCAACGTTTAACCTCTCGGGATCAATCTGTCGCCAGCCAACGTAAAAAGATGTCCCCACAGGTACTTTCATCGTATCCAAAAAGAAATAATTAATAAACTTATTCCTTGAATCGCTGTATTGGGGAGACCTTGGAATAAAAACTTCATCTTCATATAAAACACTTCCCGGTCGACCTTTGTCGTCATCCCAAACCGTTATTAGAAACAATTTTTCCTTAACATCAATGACGGATGGGACAAAATGAATCTTCAGTCCTATCAGTGAATCAGCTTCATAAGACTTGTATCTAATGGCTAATCTTGCCTGTGCACCTGTGGGGCCATAAGCCGCCTCTGCCGTACCATCATCATAACTGTAATAATTTGAAAAAGATTGAACTCCTGAAGTAGAGTCATTTTGAGTCAAATTTGGAAATTGCGCAGATGCCGTAGCTAATACATCAAATTCTTGTTGTGGACCCGACTTTGAAACGTCAAAAACATATCCTCCGGATAAATCATGGTAGGATGTATAGCTTGATCTGGGACCATAGTTAATATTACCACCCGACAATACTTGAGCATTAAGGCTAAAAGAACCCTCAATCAATCCTTTGTAGGAAACCTTGATTGCTCCATTCTGATTATTTTCCGACAAATTACTTCCATTGTGCACCGAAATTTCAGTTTTGTCATTCATATTTACAACAGCATTATTTTTAAAATGATCCCAAGGTACAGACGTATATGTCTTTACTAAACTTCCTATAGGATAGGAAAAAGCAAAATCTTTAAAAAGGGTATCCTGATAACCCGAGAGAGCCCTCAAATGAACGTAATCAATATGAAAATGATCCAAGCTTCCGGATAAAGCCCCATAATTCCTGAATCGAAATTGAAACCCCTTTTTAAAATAAACAGGTTCGCGGAGTACGATATGTCCAACTTTAAATTCTCTGGTAACTTGACCTGAATCACTCCAGACCCTTTTCCATTGATCAAGGTCTTTGGCATAAAATTCGAGCACCAACGAATCTGATGGCTCCGGTAGATCTCCGAACCCCTCTGCCTGATAAAGAAAACTCAAATAAACAGAATCAGACGCATCGTAGCTTGATAAATCCAAGGGTTTGGATGTAAGTACATCAGCCCAACTAGATGTATTTGTTCCTATTGCGTAAGGATATCCAAGTTCGTCCAGACCATCAAAGGTTACCACACCCAAAGAACGGGGTTGAACTGCATATCGATAATTATGATAAGCTCTTTCTTCAAGCCAGTAGGCGTTAGGATCAATTATCGTCATAAAAAATTGTGTCGCAGAATCCTGAAAATATTCGGGATCTGTTATCCATATGGTATCTGAAATATCCAACTTTGTTCCCACAGTGTCATAGATGTAATAAGGCGGGTAAAGATCTGTTGACGTATAATGTACAGGATAAGAACGAAGATCCCCCACCTTGTATGGGATCGGTGTGAAAGGTAAATCAACATAAGTAGACGTTAATACATCGTAGGTTCTTCTGAAAGTGGCCTGGTCGGTAAAACGAATATCATTGCTCACAGGAACAAATGTATTATTATCCAAGATTCTGTACTTCTTGTCAGATTTAACGAATGGTGAAGTATAATTGATGGAGTATTTCTGAAAATGATTTTTGCTAAACTCATCAAAAAAAGGCAATAATAGTGTATCGGTATAGTAAATGAATGTACTATCAAAACTTTCAGGAGGAGATTTTTTAATCTTAACCTCCAGCTTATTATCAAAAAGGTCTTGATTAAAAATTAAGGGGCCTAGCTCCTCAATTTGAGCATTTGAAACAAAACTGAATATGGTGAGGCATATGAAAAT
Organism: Crocinitomicaceae bacterium; assembly: GCA_044355195.1. Taxonomy (GTDB): domain Bacteria; phylum Bacteroidota; class Bacteroidia; order Flavobacteriales_D; family Crocinitomicaceae; genus M0103. The sequence goes on from JBIKYP010000012.1 coordinate 34,244, forward strand.
GAAAAGCCATTTCATGCCCAAAAAATTAAGGCTCATCAGTATTGAAAACAAATTCCTTTGTAGCATAAACCGTTATGGTTGAACGGGAAGGAATAGTAATGCCTTCTATGTATTCAGGACTCTGTGATTGGATTCTGGCAGCTAGTGAATCCTCTGCTGACATACAATCTGCACATACGGGAATCAAACTAAACACTCCTATTTGTTGTAGCAAATCTCTGGCCTCTGCCAAGGATAAACCGTACAAATCGGGTATTTCAACCGGTTCTCCCGCATCATTTTGACCAACAATTAATACAATAGTTGCCCCTATCGGCACTTTTGTTCCTTCCTTGACGGGAATACCCTTGTACAGTTGTTCAAGAACTGCTCCATTTGCCTCATTAGTAGGCCTGTACTCAATTCTGCATTTTAGCCCTCTGTTCTCCAAAATGCTCTCAGCAAAACGCTCAGATTTATCAACCAAACTGGGCATATCAACCAATCTTGACTTTTTAGATACTCGTAACCGAATAATACGTCCTTCTTTTACTGGTACCAGCGACAAGGACGTGGGGTCTGGATCCTGATCCATAATTGTTCCTTCGGGCTTCGATGGGTCATAAATAGAATCCAAAATCTCATATTGCAATTCTAAGTTTTCTAGTTGACTCTTCACCACATTTACATCCTTTCCAATAAGATTTGGAACATCAATTCTCTGACCATGGTTCGTGTATGAATCCAGATAAAAGACAGTAATGGTTACAATAAACAAATAAGTTAGTGCCACCAATCCGAAGTGTTTTAAAAAGTGTTTACTCCAGACAAAGGATTTAATTTTCCTGTACCACTCCATGTTTATCATTCTAAACCGCAAATATAAAAATTAAGCGCGGTTGAATCTCCAAACGTTAAAAGTTTGGCGATAAGGCGTGTGACTTGTAAAAGTCATCAATATAATCAAAGGCCTCCTGTGCAGTATCAACAAGCGTAAACAAATTCATGTCAAATGCAGAAATATTATGTTCCATATGTAACATACTGTTTTCTAACCAATCAAGTAGCCCCTGCCAATATTCTTTACCTATAAGAACTACAGGACGATGATTTATTTTTTTTGTCTGTATCAAGGTAAGGGCCTCAAACAACTCATCCATCGTACCAAAGCCTCCAGGAAGAACCACAAATCCTTGGGCATATTTAACGAACATGACTTTTCGAACGAAGAAATAATCAAACTCGAGATTATGTTCAGAATCTATAAATGGATTGTGATTTTGCTCGAAGGGAAGATCTATATTCAAGCCTACTGATTTTCCTCCACCCTGTTGTGCCCCCTTATTTCCTGCCTCCATTATTCCGGGACCACCTCCAGTAATCACACCATAACCCGCTTCGGCGAGCAATTCTGAAATCTCAACACCTATTTGATAATACCTATTATCCGGTTTTGTGCGAGCCGAACCAAACACACTTATACAAGGGCCTATTTTTGCCATGCGTTCATATCCTTCGACAAATTCAGACATGATCTTAAATATCGCCCAACTATCATTTATCTTAATATCATTCCAATCTTTTCTGATCTTATTCATGTTATAGTTATTAGATTTTTAAGCAACCTAACGAAAATACTACTTATTAAGATGAACCTATTCAGCCGACTAATATTTTTAGTTAATAAGTATTAAATGAGATCTTTTTTTACCTTCGAGATAAAATGAGGGATTTCCACTTTTCAATAGTGTTTATTTTAATGTACTCTTTTGTTCATACACAAGAAATCGACTCTTATCAATCTGCCCCTAACCAGAAACGAAAAGTAATTGTTTCCAGCGTAATCGGCTTAGGTTGGGTAGGTAGCATGACCTCACTCTACAACATTTGGTACCGAAAAATGGATCAAAGTCCCTTTCATAAATTTAATGACGGAAATCTATGGTTACAAATGGATAAAGCCGGTCATCTGTACACCGGTTATCAAATAAGCACGCTCACAAATGGCATGCTAGAATGGGCTGGTTTTAACAACAAACAAGCTGCAATAACTGCAGGCAGTATTGGACTAAGTTATCTATGTTTATTGGAAATTTTCGACGGTTTCAGCTCCAGCTGGGGGTTTTCATGGAATGATATGTCTGCAAATCTCATAGGGTCAAGCTTGTTTACCGTGCAGGAATTAAAATGGAATGAGCAACGTTTTCTTCCAAAATTTTCATATCATCCTACCACATTTGCTCAGGTTA
>JBIKYP010000126.1:0-3414 GCA_044355195.1 Crocinitomicaceae bacterium
CAGACCATTCTAAATTACTTATGTTCTGAAAACCACTCAAATCAGCTCCCAGCTGAATGGTATCATTCAAACATGCTGCAATAGGGTCTCCCAAATCGAAACCTTCACAAGGAGAAGGTGATTCACACGGCAATACAACTATCTGATCACTCCCCAAGCCACATGTGCTCGTAACAGTAGCACTGAAAATACCGGGACCTGTAACGGTGTAAAATTGATTCGTATTCGATGCAGCATCTCCACCCCACGACCAAGATGTTCCTTCACCAGCATTTAACAGAAGTGAGTCTCCCGGACAAAGATACACGGTGTCGGGTCCAAACTGTATGTGTGCTTCGTAACTGTTGTAAAAAATCCAAGATGGAAAATTGGGGAGAGAGAAAAAACCTATCGAAGTAATGGGATCATTCTCATAGGATAAAACACTAGAACTGACCGTTGGTACTGAAGTATTTGGGCAATTAATCGTTCCCAAAACCGTAGTAAAACCGAAACTTTGTTCCGTGAAATAGATTTTTCCATCCGAAGCTAACTGCATAAACAAACCATTGAAGTTTGGTTCAATAACTTGTGCGGTTGATTCCACGGTTTGTCCTGTTTGAAAAGGGGCAAATACATTGTATTGCACTAATTGATTAGCGGAGGAAATTTGATCGAATATGGATGCATACAAATAAGCCCCATTAGGAGAAAACTCAAAATAGTTAGGCGATGCAGCGCCCAAATCACTTTCAAGGGTGAGTACACCTGTCGACAAATTGAAGTCATAAAGTCCCGCGGATGTCATCACTTTGTTGCAACAAGGTGCTCCAACTCCACTCTGGGTTGGGCTAGACTTGATGATGCCAAACCCACTGTAAAATGCTGGGTAAGGATAGACTCCAGCAAGTTGAACACCGTTCTGAGTGACACTGTAAACTCCGATACCGGTTGTATCTTGATTGATTAAAATCCAATAATCTGTTTCATTTGAATGGCGAATTGCACAGAGCCCTTCGTACGAGTAATCATATACTTGAACATCTGCTTCAACGACATCTCCCAAACCACCATTTAGAGACATGTCGATTTTAAAATAGCGCAATCCTTTACCATTAGGTTCTGAAGGAACTACCCCGTCTAAATCAAATTCGAGTTCTTCCATCGTAAAAAGATAATATACATTGGGCTCTCCTGGGGCAGGCACAACAACAGATGACTGTGCAGCGCTCCAACCCCCGCCTTTTGTTCCTTGCATGTCGTACATGACCTGATTGTTCTTATTCCAGATTTTACCTCCATCTTGACCACCTGCGGGAATTCTACCTCCGCCGTTGGAATAGAAAAGCAAGTTGCCATTTTCATCGCAATAGGAAGTGCTTCCTTCAAAAGTAAACATTTGACTACCGGAGGTTTGTACAGGAGTACCACTATTAAAATCTAGGCTATTACCTATTCCAAAATGCCAAACATTGGCTTCCTTTTGGGTAAATGACACTCCAAAAAAGAGCAAACATATGAGTGTAAAACGAAGATTCATCGAATTAGATTTACATGACCAGAAATTGATTTCGGTTGGTCCTGGGTTTTAATTTTGTAATTTAGATTGTACGTGTAAGTGCCAATTGGTGCCATTTCTAAAGTGTTGCCATAACTTCCATCCCACCCTTTTTCCGGATCCTTTGACACAAAAATCAATTCACCCCAACGGTTGTAAATTTGTAAAAGAAAGGTATGTGGGTCAATTCCATATCCAGAGACCTCAAACAAGTTATTGTACTCATTGCCGTCTGGACTAAATGAATTGGGGACAAACAAGGTGTAATTTTCGAAAACTGTAATTGTTCCAATAATGGTATCAGAGCAATCAAACAAAGAGATATTCTGAGTAACAGTTTCTGTATAGCATTCAAAATCAACTGTGGCCGTAATTTGGTATGTTCCTGTTTCAGAAAATTGATGGCTTGGATTTAAAGACGATGAAGTATTGCTTCCTCCAGAATTTGGATCACCAAAATTCCAACTCACTTGATTTATAGATACGCCCGAATTGATGGAAAAACTGCTCGTGCTTTGCCAACAAGAATCCGGAAGCATGGTGATCGGAGGGCTTGAAAAGCTACGTTTGGGCACCCTCGCAGGGAGTCCAAGCAAGACACGTCCATTGGTCGAAAGCGCGTTACTCATATAATCACAAAAAGAACTATTCGGTGCATTAATTACATCTAACACATTGCTCCCGGCAATCGCTACGTATAACTTTCCGTCAAGGCCTTCCTCTATTTGAAAGGTTGGATTTGCCGGAGTGGCTATCAAGGTATGCGATGTGGCAATAGAAAGCGAATCATAAGCCGTTAGCTTGAGCTGATAAACTGAAATGTTGTTGGTATAATAAAACATGCTTCCGTCCGGTGAAAAACTACACCCATATTTTCGAATAGGTGATGCGGGCGTGTTGTCGGTAACCTCAATCGTAATAGGATTCAATAATTGACCGCTTGCAGCATCAAAAGAATAAAAGTCGCTGAATTTACTGTCGTCAATCGGCATAGCGATTCTATCTCCCGCATTATTAGCTTTCATGGAACCGTAAAATGGCATGCGTGGGTCAAAATTAGAATTCGCACCTAATAGTTCCGTTCCAACATTACTTGTCACTGGAATTGGGTCTACTCCACAGCCGTCCACTTTGTACGCCAAAAACTGATTGCTTTCACGTTTATGCACAATCACCCAATATCCCCGAATATACTCACTGCGCACAACCGTTATCTTTTCCGTTAGAAAATCCGTTAAAAAAACGTTTTTTTGGAGTGGGTCAACGGCTCCCATTCCATTATTTTGATTCATATCAACCACCTTATAACGCAATCCATTGGTAATTGGTTGCTTTTACGACAGTTTGAAAATATAGTTTATTGAATTGAAATATTTAATAATAAAAATCAAAAAGTAACCAGGATTGTTAGATGAATATTTACAAAACTAAAGCTTAACAAATCGAAATCTTGTCAATTTGGAGGAATCGATAAACCGGATTAATAAGATATAGGATCCTGAACTCAGAAAAGAAATATCTAGTATTGAAGAAAAGTCTTGCTCCTTGAGTATTGTGTTGCCTTGAAGGTCTAAAATGGCCAAATATATAGGTTCATTTTCTTCTAATTGAATTTGTAAGAACTTGTCAGCCGGATTGGGAAACAAACTCAAGTTGGTATGATTTTCTTCCTGAATTCCGAGTGAAGTCGTTCCTCCACAAGCAGTTGAGAAATAATCTCCTTGATTAAAATTATAAGTCGCAGGAATAGAGCCAGAACCAAGTGCATTTGGCATGCCTATTGAACTCCAAAATGACGGCGGAATTTCGGATGGTCGACTTTGAAAGCAGTAACTTGTATCTAGTAAATTATCCGTTCCTATCGGAAGAATAGTTCC
>JBIKYP010000128.1:0-3273 GCA_044355195.1 Crocinitomicaceae bacterium
AATTACTATTGGTTATCTCGTTACCAACCAAATTTTGATTCGGTGAAGTCGCATCGCTGAAAAATAATCCAAACAAACTGCCTCGGTTTCTGAAGAAGGTATTGTAAGGACCATTGGAACCGTGAGAATTGTCTATCACCATATTTTGACCATCGTTTTGTTCGAACAAATTTGCATATGGATAGTTTCCGTGCAATACCATATCTCCTGCTGCGTCAGAAGGCAAGAATCCGCTACCTGTCCAATATGGCTCAATCGAATGATTGTAAGCGAATGCATTTCCATTGGCTCCGGCCTGTAAGATCATTGAATGACGTAAATGCTTAAATATGTTGTTATAAATTAGGCATTCGTTACTCGTAAAATGTAGCATTACACCATAACCTCTGCCCCCTCCACCGTAGTTAAAAGAATCGTGCATAAAACTATTTGTAATGGAAAGATTGGAACATGCACTTGCCTCAATATGAGCGAACGTTGTATTCACTGATTCAATGCCATTTACCCAACAGTTTACAGCATTTTTAAAATGTATGTTGCTTGATTGTTCAGGTGCTGTATCATCCATTCGTTGAATTGTCAAACATTCTATTCCTACGTTACTTATGGGATTCATTTTGCGAATAAATGGATGTCGGCTTGAAGGATATTCCAACCGTAATGGAGAATCTAAGTACAATGAATCACCTTGAATCGATACTACCTTTATTATTTGGCCTACTGAATTTAACCCCCAACTGGAATAAACTAGATCACTGTCTTGTTGGATAATTCGTATCCAATCGCCTGGTGCAAAAACAGACGGATTAAATACAGACAAAGCCGTATTATTTTTTTGAGCAGGAAAAATGCCACAAGTATCATTGATTTCAATCGTACCCTCTGCAACAATTCCATGTCCTGAGCCACCATGATCAATCTTTAAAATGGTCGATGTTGCGCCTGCCCCCCTCAAGACCACATTACTTCGAAGACTGATAGGTGAATTGAAAAGATAAGTTCCTGGTGGAAAATAAAGTATTAATGATTCAGGATGACTAAAAAATAGCAGATTCAATTGGTTATCATTTGCTTGACTCCCGTCATTAATAAATCCATTTTCTACCACATTTAGCAAATTGAAGTTAGCGGAAGTCGTATCCCTGATTCCCGCAATCGTCCAGTCTACAATGCGTTTCGTAGGGATCGTTTGAGAAGTTCCCAAAAAAGCCACACTTGTTAAAAGAACAAACAAAAATAATCTCATATAGCAGATTCAATTTCTACTTCTTTTATAACGATTCCAAAGCAACTATTACACAAATCGCTCAAAAGAGGAGTAGCCTATTTTCAAATCACAATTCAAGCGAAAAACTCATTTTAACTCTATCCCCACCGGACAATGATCAGATCCCATAACCTCATTCAGAATAAAGGCATCTTTTACTTTTGGCAGCAGACTTTCTGAAACCAGGAAATAATCGATTCTCCAGCCGATATTCTTCTGCCTGGCTCCTGCCCGATAACTCCACCACGAATATTTTATTTCCTCTTTCTTTATTGACCTAAACGAATCCACTAATCCATTCGACAAGTAAGCATCCATTCCATCAATTTCTTCTTGCATGAAACCCGCAGCTTTGTTGTAATTCTCCTTTGGACGAGCCACGTCGATTGCTTTGTGGGCGACATTGAAATCACCGCATACGATCACCGGCTTTAGGGCTTCCATTTTTTTCAAATAGGCCAAAAAATCTTTATCCCATTCTTGCCGATAAGACAATCGCGCAAGTTCACTTCCTGAATTAGGTACATAGACTGTTACCAGAAAGTACGTATCAAATTCAGCGCAAGTCACGCGACCTTCATTGTCGTGCTCAGCTTTACCAATATAATAGGTTACTGCAATCGGCGTATGCTTCGTTAAAATAGCCGTGCCTGAATATCCCTTTCGTTCCGCTTCATTGGCGAATACATGGTAACCGTCCACAGCTTTTGCTACCTCCTTTACTTGTTCAACGGTAGCTTTGGTTTCCTGAAGGCAAATAATGTCTGCATCCACATTTTTCATGTCTTGGACAAAGGATTTTTGCATGATGGCACGAATGCCATTTACGTTAAAGGAAATGATCTTCATAGGTTTTTTTATTAGAATCAAAGGTAAGGAATGAAAGAACTAGAAATAACGAAGTCTAAATTAATTCTAGACCCGCTCTATTTTTCAACAACCTAAAACGGATCAAAATTTAATTTAATCCACTTTTGCACAGAACAAGTCTGCAAAACAAGCGGAGATGCGGTACGCACGAAGTGAAGTTTTGACAGCGGTGCCATAAGCAGGTTCCTTGCAAAAGTGAAAGGGCTTTTGCCACTTTTAGCCCGTTAAAAGTGGAGAACTTAATAATCCAATTTTAAAAGGTTCCTATAAAATATTGATGTCCTTTTCACTTCGTGGCTGCTACGAGGTGTCTTGATATTTCGATTTCACTCAATACAAGCACAAAAGAACGAAAAAGTCAAGTCTCGATTGAAGCCGTTCGGATAAAATCGTCTCATGGACCATTGCACAAAAAGAGTGTAAGCCGAATCGGCTTACAAACGACAAGCGCTTTTCAGCAATGGTTATCCATTCGAAGATTTTCTTGTCCTCTTTTCGCCAATCGAGCCGAAAAACTGAATATTGTTCATTGGAAATTATTTTATAAGTAAACGTATTAATATAACCCAAAAACTTCCCATTTCACTAAATTTGAGCATGGCAGGAATGGACGAACAGACCTTAAACGACCTTGAGTTTCCGCAACTTCGGGAATGGCTTTCAGGCTATTGTATTGGACCCACCGCCACCAAAAGATCTAAAGAACTTCACCCGATCAATCATTTTCAGCGAATTGAAAAAGAATTACGTACCCTTGAAGAATTACGCCGGATTCGGGTGTCGGGAGAATCGTTTCCTGCCTTGCAATTTGAGGAACTCGAAGATGAACTCAAGATTCTTCCCATCTCCGGATCTGTTCTTTCTCTGGAAGGCTACATGCGCATTTCATTTGCTTCGCAGATGTTGAATGACCTTCTGTATTTTTTTGATAAACGCGAAAAGGATTTTCCACAACTCGCAAAGATCTGCAGCACAGCTTATTTCACTACAGAATTGATCGATGCCATTAACCAAGTCTTTGATCGGTCCGGACAAGTGAAAGACGATGCCTCTCCGGAGTTGTTTCAGATCCGTCAGAAAATAAAAGTAGTTCGAAATCAAATCAATAAGAATTTCGAGAAAGAATTACGTCGTTT
>JBIKYP010000042.1:0-19566 GCA_044355195.1 Crocinitomicaceae bacterium
GCTTGTAGAAGCAGGAACATTGAAAGTGGGTGATGTCATACTTGTTGGTAGGAATTACGGTCGCGTGAGAGCAATGCATGACGAGCACGGACACAACCTTAAAGTGGCAGGACCTTCTCAACCGGTATCTATACTTGGAATCAATGGTGCGCCCAGTGCGGGAGATAAATTCCATGTATTAGACGATGAACGTGAGGCTAAATCCATCGCGACCAAGCGTGAACAATTATATCGAGAGCAAGGTCTTCGCACAACGAAACATATCACTCTCGATGAAATTGGACGTCGATTGGCAATAGGCGATTTCAAGGAGCTTAACGTAATCGTTAAGGGAGACGTAGATGGTTCAATTGAAGCGTTGTCAGATTCATTGCTTCGTCTGTCAACAGATGAAATTCAGATCAATATCGTTCACAAGGGTGTTGGTGCTATCTCTGAGGCAGACGTTAACTTGGCATCAGCATCGGATGCTATCATCATCGGATTTCAGGTACGACCATCACTAAGTGCACGCAAACTAGCAGAAAATGAACAAATTGATATCAGGTTATACTCGGTCATTTACAAAGCCATAGAAGAAATTAAAGCAGCAATGGAGGGCATGCTTTCACCTGATATTGAGGAATCGATCACAGGATCAGCTGAAGTACGTGAAACGTTTGATATTACCAAAGTAGGAACTATTGCGGGTTGCTATGTGCTCGACGGTTTAATCAAAAGGTCATCCAAAGTACGCATCATCCGCGATGGTATCGTTATCCACACCGGAGTATTGGGTTCGCTAAAGCGGTTCAAAGATGATGTGAAAGAGGTAAAGAACAATTACGAATGTGGACTGAACATCGATAAATTCAACGATATTCAGATTGGTGATATTATCGAGGCATTCCAAGAGGTTGAAGTCGCACGAAAATTGTAATTATTCTTTCATCTTTGCTTATAAATTTATCAACCCTAGACCTTTTTTGTTTAATTAACATTAAGCCTCATCGACTAAACCGCTTTTCCATTAATTTCTTTACTTTTGCATACTATAAGTAATTTAATTAGCGATGGGAAAATTTGGTGCTTTTGAAATCATTCTGATTCTTTGTGTTGTTCTGCTATTGTTCGGTGGAAAGAAGATTCCTGAATTGATGAAAGGTTTGGGCAAAGGAATCAAGGAATTCAAAGATGCCTCAAAAGGTGATGCAGAAACCAAAACTGAGGAGAACAATCAGTAATCCCGCCTTGTTTCATGTATAAAACATTCGCTGAAGTAACCGCTGCCCTTGCTTCGGGACATTCTGTTGTTGATGTGGTGAAGAGTTATTTGACCCATATTCAGGAAAACGATCATCTAAATGCCTTTCTCGAGGTTTTTGAAAAATCTGCCCTCGATCAAGCTGCACAAATCGATAAAAAACGGGCTTTTGGCAAAGCCGGTCGCCTTACCGGAATGGTTGTAGGCATTAAAGACAATCTTTGCTATAAAGGTCACAAGGTAAGTGCTTCATCCAAAATTCTGGAGGGATTTGAATCCTTGTATACCGCAACTGCTATTCAGCGTCTGATTGATGAAGACGCTTTGATCATAGGCCGCTTGAACTGTGATGAATTTGCTATGGGAAGTTCAAATGAGAATTCGGCGTATGGGTCAGTTAAAAATAATTTAAACGATTCTTTAGTGCCGGGGGGATCTTCCGGGGGTTCGGCCGTTGCAGTTTCAGCAGGGTTGTGTACGGCGTCACTCGGAAGTGACACCGGTGGATCCATTCGCCAGCCGGCCTCTTTTACAGGCACATTTGGATTTAAACCAACCTATGGTCGTATTAGTCGTCATGGACTGATTGCATACGCCTCTTCCTTTGACCAAATTGGCCCATTTACAAATGATCTAAAAGATACCGCCTTATTGTTGGAGGTGATGTCCGGCCCTGACGAATTCGACTCAACATGCTCAAGCAGACCTGTTGAGAGTTATTCATCCATTATGCAGCCTAACCAATTAAAGATTGCCGTCATTAAAGAAGCACTGGAGTTGGATGGGATAGATTCTGAAATTCGGTCTACATTAGATGAAATGATAGATAAGATACGGGCTCAGGGTCATAAAGTGGAAATCGTATCTTTTCCTTACCTTAACCAAATGGTTCCGACTTATTATGTTCTTACCACGGCAGAAGCATCTTCTAATCTTTCACGATTTGATGGTGTGCACTTCGGATACCGTTATCCTGAAGCTCATGGGGTAGACGATACATACAAGAAATCAAGATCAATTGGTTTTGGTCCGGAGGTGAAAAGAAGAATAATGGCGGGAACATTCGTCCTGTCTCAGGGCTACTATGCCGCATATTACACTAAAGCCCAAAAGGTACGTCGCATATTACGTGATCAAACTGAAAAAATTCTTAGCCAATATGACGTGATTCTAACCCCTTCTACGCCAACAACTGCATTTGCTCTGGATTCTGTAAAAGATCCCATTCAGATGTATCTGCAAGATATTTTTACCGTTCACGCTAATCTTACGGGTCATCCGGCCATCTCTCTTCCTCTTGGTAAACATTCCAACAACATGCCTTTTGGAGTTCAATTAATGGGTCAGTTGTTCGGGGAAAAACACTTGATTGATACCTCATCTGTTTTTACGCATAACTTTTGAGATGTATGAAGATTCTGAAGGCGGTTTTATTCCTATTCGTTACACTTAACGTATTGCATGCACAAAAAGCAACCCATTTGTTGAGTGCCTCGGATACGCTCCACAAAGATCCCTTTATTAACACCGTCGAACAAAGTTTACGTTTGTTTTACGCCGATTACATCAACAAAAACGAATACGATTCAATAATTAAGGCTCTAAATTATGAGCCTGACCAGGTCCCGCAATTTACTGACGAGCAATATTGTGAACATTTGAACAAAATGAATGAAACAACACCATTCAAGTTTGAGTGTAACCAGGCTACCCTTTCTACAATCAAATTCTTCGTTAAAAGTCGCCGAAGCTTTGCACGAATCATTCTTGGAAGATCAAACCTATACTTCAATCTTTTCGAGGAAAAACTATCCGAATACGGTTTGCCTCTTGAGCTCAAATACCTTCCCGTAATTGAGAGTGGTCTGAGACCTCAGGTAAAATCACGAGCAGGAGCGTTGGGCTTATGGCAATTTATGTACCGTACAGGATTGTATTTTGGGTTAAAAGAAAATTCTTACATCGATGAACGAATGGATCCCATCCTTGCTACAGATGCCGCCTGCCGTTATTTAAGACAACTTTATGGTATTTATGGTGAGTGGAATCTTGCACTAGCCGCTTATAATGCTGGACCGGGAAATGTGAATCATGCGATTCGCAGATCGGGAAACAAAACTACCTATTGGGAGGTGCGTCCATACCTTCCAGCAGAGACTCAGGCTTATGTCCCAAATTTTCTTGCTGCAACCTATTTCCTGACCCATCACGCTAAGCATAATATTACTCCAATTGAACCCAAATTGCATTACAATCAGTTAGATACCATGTGTTTGAGATACGGTATTCACATGTCGACCATAGCTAAACTAGTAAATTGGCCGGTAGAAGAAATCAAATTATTGAATCCTGTCTACAAAACGAACTATATTCCCAAAACGAATCCCGGACAATGCATCACCGGTCCATTAGAAAAAATAGGATTACTTGTAAGCCTGGAAGACAGTTTATTCGGACTAGAACGTCGAATGAATGGTGGAGCTAATTTCAATCCGCCTAAATCCGTACTTCCCAATCCTGTTGTGATTGATACTGTTGCCTTGACCGATTCCGTTGGTGTGAACATCCCGGAAACAAAAGAAGGTTATGTCTATCATAAAGTTAAAAGCGGAGAAAATATGGTTTCAATTGCCGGAAAATATAGGGCAACAGTTGAGCAAATTATGGAATGGAATGGACTAAGAACAAATAACATATATCCGGGACAACGTTTGAAAATATTTTCCGGGACAACTAATCCCACGCCTCCGCTACCAGCCCAAAAAAATACAGAGCCTGTAAAAAAATACTACACCGTTAAATCCGGAGACACATTTGGTAAGATAGCAGATCGAAATGGTCTCACTCAAACACAGCTTTTGCGAATCAACCCTGGAATAAATGTTAATCGCTTGAGTTTAGGTCAACAAATTCGGATCAAATAGAACCTCTATGAGCATCCAGCTTTCGGTTGTCATCATCACATTTAATGAGGAACGCAATATACGACGCTGTTTAGAGTCAGTAAAAGAAGTGGCGGATGAAATTCTTATTGTAGATTCCTTCTCGAAAGACAATACTGAAGCCATTTGTCTTGAATATAATACCCGATTTCTAAAACATCCGTTCACAGGTCATATTGAACAGAAAAATTATGCCATTGACCAAGCGTCCTTTGACTGGATAATTTCTCTAGACGCTGATGAAGCATTAACGGACGAACTAAAGCATTCCATTCTTGAAGTAAAAAAAAATCCATTGTTCAATGGATATAGAATGAATCGACTCACCAATTATTGTGGAAAATGGGTCCGGTTCTGTGGTTGGTATCCGGATACAAAAGTCAGATTGGTTTGTAAACAACATGCCCGATGGCGGGGCACAAATCCCCATGACAGGCTCGATATGCGAGCCAATGAGAAAACAGGATTTCTTATGGGCGACCTACTTCATTATTCTTATTACACAAGGGGAGATCATTTAAAGCAAATAGAGTATTTCGGAGATATTGCCGCAAAAGAAATGTTTGAGCGAGGGAAACGAAGCGGATGGTTGAAGATTATAATTAAGGTTTGTGCCCAGTTCATTAAAAGTTTTTTACTAAAAAAAGGATTTTTGGATGGATATACCGGATTAACCATATCCCGCCTCAGCGCTTATGCGAGCTATCGAAAATACAAGAAGCTTCTTGATATGCGACAAAATAAAAACTTATGAGAAGGATTTTAATCTCCAGAACAGACAGTATTGGCGATGTTATGCTAACCCTTCCTATGTGTGTTTGGCTGAAAGACCATTATATAGACGCCGAATTAATTTACCTCGGAAGAGGATATACCAAACCGATAGTAAATTGCTTTTCTGTCATTGACAGATTCATTGACTGGGAGGCGATTCTCTTGTTGCCTACTGCTGAAAAATTGGCTTTCTTCCGTCAACTGGAATTGGATGCCGTCATTCACGTTTTTCCAAATAAGGATATTGCCTCGATAATGAAAAAAGTAAAAATCCCGATAAGGATTGGGACCTCGCACCGGGGTTTTCATCTGTTGACCTGTAACGAACGTGTCAGTTTTTCCCGAAAAAACTCAGAACTTCATGAGTCTCAGCTTAATTTTGAACTCTTGCGTCCTTTGGGTTTAAAGCGGATTCCAAAACTGAGTGAACTCAAAGAAAGTCTTGACGCATTTATCATCCCATCTGATAAACTCCCGGTTGATATTGAAGCGCTCATTTCCGGAAACATAAACACTGTCATCTTACATCCAAAGTCACAGGGAAGTGCTATTGAATGGCCGCTTGACTCTTTCATCGCTCTAGCAAATAAACTCACTCATAAAGGCTACAAAGTATTTTTCACCGGGACAGAAAAAGAAGGACAACTTTTTCGCGATCAACTATCGGATAACCCTGAAATATTTGATTTATCCGGAAAACTAGATCTTTCTCAGTTAATCCGATTTATTTCTCTTTGCAAAAACCTGGTGGCTTGTTCTACCGGTCCGCTTCATATTGCCGGATTTTCCGGTATCCGAACTATTGGACTATATTCAAGCAGACGCCCAATACATCCCGGACGATGGGCAGCGCTAGGGAAAAACGTTCGCATTTTAACGAATGACGAAAATTGTCCGGATTGCAAAAAGAAGAAGTCCTGTACATGTTTACAGAAAATATCTGTAGACAAAGTGTTAGATCAAATTGCTTAAAAATTTTCATTGAAAATCAGATTGATTTCTTTGGTCTTAAATGGCATAAGCGCCGGCATACTCTCCGCAGGATGGATTTCACACTGCGGAGAAAAATCAGTGTTCGTTCCGGTACTGGTCGGGCTAGGAACGACATTCTTTTATGCCTATAGTTCGCACCTATTTGCTATCACCTCTGCCGGCAGATCTATCCTATTAATTTCCGGAATAAGCTTAATTATTCTCTCTGCTTACATTTTAAAATATGATCAATTCGTCCTGACCACATTTTTTTTCCTCTTGTTGACATGCTATTCTACAACATTTTCTAATTACGGAACCTTGCGCCAAATCCCATTACTAAAATCAATCTTTATCAGTATCTGCTGGACATTCTTTGTACTTATCTTACCTATTTGGCTTACCCTTAAAACCTTTACATTTTCTGCTTCCGAATTAGTCCTGATGTCTCTGTTGTTTTACGCACTTACTATTCCATCTGATATCCGTGATATCAACTCTGATCCTAAATCGATGAAGACTCTCCCTCAGTTGACAGGTTATGTATGTGCAGGACGAATCGGAATAACCTTAATTGCACTATTTGGAATCGGATTTTTTTTTCTTACAAAAGGAATCCTTTTTCTATTTTTTGTAGCGTTGGCAATCTATATTTCTTTACTCTTTTTGAAGAGAAAAACGAAATTCATACTGTTAATCCTAGACGGATTGCTGACGTTGCTCGGCGTGCTATTTTTTTACATTTGATCAGGCAAACAAGGCGCGCAAAACCTCATCAATTTTTCCACATTTGATAAGTTGAATCTTGAAACTCTGCTGATCTATTCCTTTATTGTATTTGGAAATGATGATCTTTTCAAAACCTAATTTTTCGGCTTCTAAAATGCGTTGATCAATACGATTAACAGGACGAACCTCGCCCGAGAGTCCAACCTCAGCCGAAAGCGCAATTCGTTTGTCGATAGGCAAGTCCGCATTTGATGACAACACCGCAGCTACAACCGCAAGATCAATTGCAGGATCATCCACTTTGATGCCACCGGCAATATTGAGAAAAACGTCTTTTGCTCCCAACTTGAATCCACAACGCTTTTCCATAACCGCCAGTAACATATTTAACCGTTTGCTGTCAAATCCCGTAGAAGAACGCTGCGGAGTTCCATAAGCAGCCGTACTTACCAATGCCTGTACTTCGATCAGCATAGGTCGCATTCCTTCCAAGGTTGCGGCGATAGAAATTCCACTTAGGGAATTATCTGTATTGGTAATTAGTATTTCCGATGGGTTTTCAACCTGCCGTAAACCGCTCCCTAACATTTCATAAATACCCAATTCGTTAGTGCTTCCAAACCTGTTTTTGATTGAGCGTAGCAAACGATATACATGATTACGGTCTCCTTCAAATTGCAGCACTGCATCCACCATGTGCTCTAGTACCTTTGGTCCGGCGAGAGCACCTTCTTTGGTTATGTGTCCGATTAAAAAAACCGGAACCCCCGTTTGTTTAGCGTAACGCAGCAATTGAGCCGTACATTCACGAACTTGAGAAATACTACCCGGTGAACTCTCAATCTGACTGGAATAAAGTGTTTGAATCGAATCTATAATTACAAGTTCCGGATCCGTTTGTTCCGCTTGCTTAAAAATATTCTGAATATTGGTTTCTGTTAGAATATAGCATTGTTTATTAGCCAACCCAATTCGTTCAGCACGCATTCGAATCTGCTGTTCACTTTCCTCTCCTGAAACATAAAGTACTTTGATGTCTGCCTCTTCAATGGCCATTTGCAAAAGCAAAGTTGATTTTCCTATACCCGGTTCTCCTCCAAAAAGCACAAGAGATCCTGAAACCAATCCACCACCTAAAACACGATTCAATTCGTGGTCTTTTAATGTTATACGAACATGCTCTTGCTGTTCAATGGCATGAATAGCTTGTGGCGTGGCATTTTTGGTAGATGTTGAAAATGCTACCACAGATGGAACATTTTTATCGATGACTTCTTCAACCAAAGTGTTCCATTCCTCACAAGAAGGGCATTTCCCAAGCCATTTGGGGGCTTCATATCCACAATTCTGACAGAAATAGGCTGATTTTACTTTTGACATGATGATAATGAGTATAAAGATAGGAGAATCTTCTTTCTAAACTTTACTATTCGGACAAGCTGATCCCAAGAAAATGTTTCAGGGCATAGCACGTTTTCTTTCATGAAATAAATCCCTTTTCATTAAAAAAGCCCCCTTGACGCTCGAATTTATAATACAAACATATTTACCACTCGACATGTACTTCCGGTTTAAAAAATGTAAATTTGATGTCCATTTACAGCTATTATTTCCATGAGTGATGCGATTAAACATGAGTGCGGAATAGCACTTCTTAGACTTAAAAAACCGATGCAGTATTACCTAGAAAAATATGGTACTGCATTGTACGGATTAAACAAGTTGCACCTGCTCATGGAAAAACAACATAATCGTGGTCAGGACGGTGCCGGCGTCGCGAATATCAAATTCGATATGAAGCCCGGCGAACGATATATTTCACGTTATCGATCTGTAAGGAAAAACCCTATTCAAGATATTTTTAACCATATTAACGAACGTTTCAAACAAATTTTGGAGGATGATCCTGAACTACTCAAGGATGTCGAATACCTAAAAGAGAATGCGGGCTTTACCGGAGAACTCTTTCTGGGACATTTGCGCTATGGCACATTTGGAAGAAACAGCATCGAAAGTTGTCATCCATTCCTAAAACAAAACAACTGGCTCACGCGCAATTTGGTAGTTGCAGGAAACTTTAATCTCACAAATGTTGATGAATTGTTTGATGTCCTCGTAAGAATCGGACAACACCCCAAAGAAAAATCGGATACAGTTACCGTGCTCGAAAAAATTGGTCATTTTTTAGATGTAGAAAACGAAGAGTTATTTGCAAAACTTCGTGAGCCGGGCCGATCAAATCAGGAAATTTACGAACAAATTGCCAAAGAACTGAATATTGGAAAAATCCTCAAGAAAGCCTCAGGCGATTGGGACGGAGGATACGCAATGGCCGGATTATTCGGTCATGGAGATGCATTTGTTCTTAGAGACCCTTCCGGAATTAGACCTGCCTACTGGTATGAGGATGACGAAGTATGCGTAGTTACTTCGGAACGACCGGTAATTCAGACCGCCTTCAATCTAAAAAGTGAACAAATTCGTGAATTAACCCCCGGTCATGCATTGATTATTCGAAAAAATGGTCAGGTAACCGAGGAATTGATCAACCAACCGAAATCTCCATTAAAATGTTCGTTTGAACGCATCTATTTTTCACGTGGAAATGACATTGAGATCTACAACGAACGGAAAGAATTAGGTCGTAATGTGGTCCCACAAGTACTCAAAGCTATTCATCACGATTTGGAGAATTCAGTCTTTTCATTTATACCGAATACAGCGGAAGTATCGTTTTATGGTATGATTAAAGGCCTTGAGGACTACTTGAATACACAAAAGTTTGAGGCTATCAAAAAGCTGGAGCCAAACTTCACTGAAGATCAATTAAAAAACATCTTATTCCAGCGCGCACGAATTGAGAAGATTGCAATCAAAGATGCTAAACTTCGTACCTTCATCACTCAGGACGATTCACGCGATGACCTCGTTGCACATGTCTATGACATCACTTACGGAAGTGTGCAACGCGGAAAAGACAACCTCGTTGTGATCGATGACTCGATCGTTCGCGGAACTACACTAAAGCAGAGTATTCTGCGTATTTTGGACCGACTTGATCCGAAAAAAATCGTCGTTGTTTCCTCTGCCCCACAGATCCGTTTTCCGGATTGCTATGGGATTGACATGGCAAAAATGGGAGACTTTATTGCTTTTGAGGCAGCTATTGAATTGCTTCGTGATCGAGGCATGGAATATGTGATCGATGATGTATACAGAAAATGCGGTGAACAGCTCAATTTGCCGAAGGGTGAATACGTGAATTATGTCAAAGAGATCTATGCACAGTTTACGAATGAGGAGGTTTCAGAAAAGATAGGAGCATTACTCACCCCTGAATCAATTAAAGCTAAAGTGGAGATCGTGTATCAAACCGTAGAAAATCTGCATTTGGCATGCCCTAAAAATCTTGGCGACTGGTATTTTACAGGAAACTATCCCACGAGCGGGGGGAACAAAGTTGCATGCAAGGCCTTCATGAACTGGGTAGAGGGTAAAAATATCAGGGCTTACTGATTACCTCTTTATGAAAAGACAAACGGTCATTATTTTCTACATTCTCGGTGTATATGTGTTCCTTCAATTTGCATGGTGGGGCTATCATTTGATCGAACTAACTGCAGAATTGAAAAAGGCGCCGACTGAAACCTCAAAACGAACAGTAATGGTTCTTAGTGAAGGCTTAGTCTTCTTCGTAATCCTCTTGTTGGGACTATGGAAAATCCGTTCTTCAATCAAGAAAGAACTTCAACTTGCCAAGAATCAGAATAATTTCCTTCTATCGGTAACTCATGAATTAAAAACACCACTTGCTTCCACTCGTCTGATGCTTCAAACCATTCATAAACATCATCTTTCGGAAGAAAAAAGAAAGGATTTACTTGAAAAGGCGCTAGAAGAAAATCACCGACTGGAATCTTTAATCGATAACATCCTGAATGCGACACGTTTGGAACACAATGTGCTTCGACCTGTCATTGACAAGTTCAACCTTTCGGAAAAGGTAATAGAAATAAGCTCCCGCTTTCAAAAACGTAATTTACTTACCTCTTTCAACCTCAGAATCACTGAAGCGATTATAGCAGAAGCAGATGTGTTTTTTATAGATTGTATCCTTTCAAACCTACTGGATAATGCTCTAAAATATGCCGGTGACCAAGCTACAATAACGATAGAATTGTCAAAAAACGAATCGCATATATTTCTTTCAGTAAGTGATAACGGCCCGGGGATTTCCGATGAGGAAAAAAGTGCCGTCTTCAGAAAATTTTATCGCAGCGGTAACGAGGAAATTCGCGCTCAAAAAGGAAGCGGACTCGGACTCTACATAGTTTCGGAGTTAGTACGTTTACAAATGGGAACTGTAATTTTGTCGAGATCAGAAAATGGTGGGGCTAAATTTCAAGTAACTTTACCACTATGAGAGAACATTTTGGATTGATCATTCTTGATGGCTGGGGACTAGGGGATGGTTCTTCCTCTGATGCTATCGCCAACGCAAAAACACCTTTCATGGATAGTTTGCTGAATAACTATCCTAATTCCACACTCAAAACCAGTGGAGGAGAGGTGGGGCTTCCTGAAGGACAGATGGGGAATTCAGAAGTTGGTCATTTAAACATTGGCGCCGGTCGTATTGTATACCAGGAACTAACCCGAATCAATAAATCAATACAAGAAGGTGATTTTTTTAGAAACCAAGTGCTCATCGATGCTCTGGAAAAAGCCGGAACCCAAAAGAAGAAATTGCACCTGATTGGTCTGGTTTCCAAAGGAGGAGTACACAGTTCTCAGGAACATTTATATGCGCTTTGTGAGATGGCTAAAGTACATCATTTAGAAAATGTCTACATCCACGCATTTACCGATGGGCGCGACTGCGATCCACATAGCGCTGAGGAATTTATAACTGAATTGGAAGACCAACTCGTAAAGAGCACTGGAAAGATTGTTTCAATCGTCGGCAGATACTTTGCAATGGATAGAGATAATCGTTGGGAACGAATTAAAAAAGCCTATGATCTACTGGTTAAAGGTGAAGGAGCCATCTTCTCCAACGCACTTGAAGGCATTAAATCATCTTATACCAATGGAGTAACTGATGAATTTATTGAACCTATTTCCATTCGTGACAAGGATGAAAAACCTGTAACTATAAATGAAAACGATGTAGTTATTTGTTTTAATTTCAGAACAGATCGACCAAGAGAGCTAACACAAGCTTTGACGCAACGTGATTTTCCGGAGTTCGAGATGACCGCTCTTCCTCTTCATTTCGTAAGTATGACAAATTATGATACCACATTTAAAAATGTGAATGTCGCTTTCGAAAAAGATTCATTGCACAATACACTGGGCGAAGTACTTTCGAAATTAGGGAAAACGCAACTTCGAATAGCTGAAACCGAGAAATACCCCCATGTCACATTCTTTTTTAGCGGAGGTCGAGAAGAACCATTCGACGGAGAAAATAGGATTCTTGTTCATTCACCAAAGGTTGCAACCTACGATCTCAAACCGGAAATGAGTGCAATTGAAGTTAAAGATCAAGCTATTGATCAAATGTTAAAGGAAAAACCAAATTTCATTTGCCTAAATTTTGCAAATCCCGATATGGTCGGGCACACTGGGGTATATGACGCTATCAAAAAGGCTATTGAAACTGTAGACAATTGTTTGAGAGAAGTGATATGCTCAGGTCTCGATATTGGCTATGAATTTTTAGTCATAGCCGATCATGGAAATGCCGATTTTTCCATAAATTCAGACGGGTCTCCAAATACGGCTCATTCGCTCAATCCAGTGCCTGTGATATTGATCAGTAAGGATCGTGGTCTGACCATTAATAATGGAATTCTCGCTGATGTGGCTCCAACAATTCTTCGAAGAATGGGTATTGCAGCCCCCATTGAAATGACAGGGAAATCTCTAGTATAAAGAGCTTTCAACAGATCTCTCGGGAATTAGCATCAGAATTAAGCACAGCCTTAAAATCCAACAAAATTCTGTTAATCAGAGGTGAAAAATCAATTTATTCACTAATTCGATTCAAAATTGATGTAGTAGAAAAACCCTGAACTAAAGGAATTACCTTTACTTTTCCGTCATATTGCTTCACTTCAACTGATCCGACAATATATCCTTTTGATGAAGGGTCGGTTTCATCGGGATTGTAATCTGCTCCCTTTACCAACACATCAGGTCGGAGCAATTTTATAAGTTCCAGAGGTGTGTCCTCGTCAAAAAACACCACCAAATCCACAAAACTCAAAGCAGCTAAAATAAGTGCCCGGGAATTTTCAGAATTTACGGGGCGGTCTGAACCTTTGCCTTGCCTTCGAACCGAAGCATCAGTATTGAGGCCTATAACAAGCTTCTTTCCCTCGTCAGAAGCTCCTGCCAGGTATGTAACATGCCCCTCGTGAATTATATCAAAACATCCATTCGTAAATACTACCGATTGATCATTTTTTTGCCATTGAATGATCCGTTGTTTCGCCTCAGAGGGTAGCACGACCTTCTCAATGAGCTTTTGAAGCATTTTCATTTTCTTTCGCGTAATTGTTCGGTAAAAGCCAAAGTGAAATTAAACCTAGAATAATCATTAAAAATGTCTGAGTACCCCAGATCAACATTCCGAGAGCATTCCCAATCGCCTGTGCATCTTTTGGATAGTCGAGTTGTAAATAATACGTAACGACTAAACCTACGAGCAATGGATATGTTCCAATACCTCCATTCGTAAACGTTATACCCAATGATCCTGCAATAAACCCTAATAATATGCCGGAAAAAGGAACCTCCGATGTTTGTTCAAGTGAATAAAATGGGAATACAAACATGAGTATGTAAGCTGTCCAGATCAACAACGTATGGAAAATATAAAGCATGGGTTTCCCCGATGTAAAAATGGAAAGCACCCCCTTCAGCACCCCCAAGATAAACTCCCTAAGTTTGGTTCTAAAAGCTTTACGGAAAAGGAACAGATAGGCAAAAATGATCCCGAAGAACAAAATCAGTCCGAATAAAACGTATTCAAGTGAAAATCCATTATTATTCGAAGAAACAGCCGTTCCAAATTGATCCTGAATCTGTTCTTTGATCGTAATAAAATCAGCCCAACCGGACAGTGCGGTCAGCAAAACAACTCCTGACAGCATTACCAAATCGACTGCACGTTCGGCGATGATCGTACCAAATGAACTAGAGAAAGGAACACCGGCAGAACGATACAACATCGCAGACCGAGAGGCCTCCCCTGCTCTGGGTATCGTAAGATTCACTATGTAACCGATCAAAAGCGCATGATACCTGTGCCAAAAAGATGTGTTAAAACCCAATGGTTCCAATACATAACCCCATCTCCATGCACGAGATAAATAGGCCAGAAAGCCAAGCAGCAAAGACAGCACAATCCATACATAATTTGCTTCTTGCAAAGCCTTGTAAAAAAGCTCCTTAGACCTTTCCCCCATACTAGAGAAGAAATACCAGATTAGATACACGCCTAAAAGCAGCGGAAGAACCGACTTTAGCAATATAAGTACAGTTTTTTTTAACATTTAGTCGATTAGATTTGTTTCCTCATTGGGAAATACCATGCTCGGTTTGAAACTTTTAGCCTCCTCAAAATCCATGTATCCATAGCCAATGACTATAATTACATCTCCAACAGCAACTCGACGAGCCGCCGGACCATTCAAACATATCGTTCCCGTTCGGCGTTGCCCCTTAATAATATACGTTTCGAAGCGCTCACCATTGTTTATATTTACAATTTGAACACGTTCACCCTCAATCAAATTAGACGCTTCCATGAGCTCCTCATCAATTGTTATGCTTCCAATATAGTTAAGATCCGCTTGGGTGACTTTTACCCGATGGATTTTTGATTTTATTACCTGTATCAACATGTGCTGGTCAATTCGGATTCAAAAGTAAGCGAATTTTCTTTCTTAATGGTTAGTCAGATGGCAGAAGACTATTGACATGGCATATTATCAATCAAACGTATATCACCACAAAATGCAGCAATACAACATGAGGAAGGACTCATCCAATTGTTGTCAAGAATTGTAAACGACAAATCATCCACCAATTCCAAATATTCAAGTCGCAACTTGCCTTTTGAAAAAAAAGTAATAGCCTTACTTTTTACTTCCTTCGGATTCAAAGCCTTGCTCCATTCCGCAACTTTTTGAAGTGTGTCGTAGATAATGACAGACTCAGATCTTTGTTCATCGGACAAACGCAAATTACGACTACTCAATGCCAGACCCGAAGTTTCGCGCAATGTTTCACAAGCAACAATCTCAACTGAAAAATTATAAATCTTAGTCATATATCGAATAACCGCCAATTGCTGGAGGTCTTTACGGCCAAAATAAGCGCGATGAGGGTTCACAATTTGGAACAGGTTTCTTATCACATGCACAACGCCCTGAAAATGTCCCGGCCTAAAAGCACCTTCAAGCATAAGATCAAGACCATTTAGGTCGATCGGTTGAAAAAAGTCGGTTTTTGGATAGATTTGATCTATTTCAGGCGCAAACAAATGAGTCTCAAATCCAAGTGAGGAAAGCACCTCCATATCTCGTTGCAGCATTCGGGGGTAAGCTGCTAAATCTTTCATGTCACTGAATTGATTAGGATTTACAAAAATGCTTACAACCACCATGTGGGTTTCGACATTAGCAAGACGGATGAGGTTCAAGTGGCCTTCATGAAGAGCACCCATTGTAGGAACGAACCCTACGATCCTTCCCTGGGCCTTAGCGTGACTAATTCCCCTCTGAAGCTCAGATGCTATATTATATAACTTTACGAAATTCATCCAAACGATAGTGCGGATTGACAAAACTATTCCTTTTTGTTCTTGTTCTGCTTTTTTTCCTTAATTTTGTATCATTGTAAGACCCACGAATCCAGAATGGAGAAAAAGAAAATACTTTTTGTTTCTCAGGAAATTTATCCTTTTTTGCCGAAAACAGAATTGTCCAACACAGCAAGAAGACTTGCTCAAGGAATCCAAGAATCCGGAAAAGAGATTCGCGTATTCACTCCCAGATACGGAAACATCAACGAGCGCAGGCATCAATTGCATGAAGTGATTCGCTTATCGGGTATGAACCTCGTCATTGATGATACGGATCACCCTTTGATTATTAAAGTTGCTTCTATTTCATCCGCCAGAATGCAAGTCTATTTTATAGATAACGAAGAGTTTTTCAAAAGAAAAAATACGGTAATTGATGATAAAGGAGCCTACTTCAAGGATAATGAAGAGCGATCCATGTTTTTTTGCCGAGGAGTGCTTGAAACTGTCAAGAAATTAGGCTGGCAACCAGACCTCATTCATTGTCATGGATGGATGACTGCGCCTATGCCCCTTTATATCAAAAAACTCTACAATAAAGACCCCCATTTTGCGGACACGAAAGTGGTTTACAGCATATACGATGATGCGTTTGCTCAGAACTGGAATCCTAGATTTGCTGAAAAATTGAGTTTTGACGGTTTTAGCGAAGAAGTAACAAAAGATTTTGTTGATGACACCAGTCATGCTAATATTACTCGTGTTGCTCTTAAATACGCTGATGGTGTCAATTTCTCGAGTGAAAATCTCTCACCCGAATTACTGGAAGTGTATGAAGAAGCAACGTGCTTAAAACAAGGTTTTGTTCCTGAAGAGCAGCAAGTGAAGACGATGTCTGATTTTTTTAATAAGATCATTGAAGCGCCCGTATTTATATGATAAACCATCAGTGATGGTAAACTCTTGGCGGATGGTTGTTACACTGTTCTCAGTTTTTCTCTTGCTTTTTTTTCTGGCTGCTTCATGTAAAAAACGCGAAAGTGAGGTAGGTCGAGGTATATTAAATCCGAATGAACTTCTAAATTCGATACAAACAGACACTTTCTCACTTACTACCTTTTCGATTGAAGAAGATTCAGTGGTTTCAGACAACCCATTGTACGCGATGCTGGGCTCCTACAATGATCCCAAATTTGGGACCGTAAACTCCAATTTTTATACACAATTGCGACTCTCGGGATTCAACCCTGATTTTGGTGATCTTTCCGAACTTGTGATTGATTCAGTGGTGCTAGGTCTTAAATATGCTGGCTACTATGGCAACTTGACTTCTCAAAACTTAGAAGTATATGAAATGAGCGAATCCTTAGATCTTGATGGAACGTATTATTCATTTAGTACTAAATCAACTATAAGCCCCAATCTAGTAGAGCCTGGATTCGGCACGTTCATCCCTGACCCATTCGGCATGAAAATAGTCGGGAAAGATACTGTGCTTCCAGAACTGAGAATTAAACTGAAAAACTCCTTCGGTTCAAAATTCATTCAAGATGCGTCAGGCGGAGGCACAGAATTTAGTTCAAATGAAAACTTTTTGACCTACTTCAAAGGTTTACACGTTCGTGTAAATAATGGTTCTCAAGCATCAGACAAAGGTGGTATATTCTATTTCGACTTGAATCACCCACAATCAAAACTGACCATATATTATTCCTTTTCAGGTGCCCCGAAAACATTTGATTTATTAATAAACAGCGAATGCGCAGATTTCAATCATGTGGAAATCAACAATAACGGTAAACCGGTACAACATGTTCTTGAAAATGTAACGATAGGACAGAAAGAATTCTATGCTCAGGCCTTCAAATCTCGAGCCGTGATTAAGATACCCGGGATAAAAAAGATACCCGCGAATGCAACCATAAACAAAGCGAATCTTATTTTACCTATTCAATATCAAACGGGAGGTAAATACTTTCCTCCAAATGAATTAAGCGTTACAGAAAATGTCGATGGAAAACTAACTAGTATTGGTATTGCAGGTTTTTACAATAAACTACTAAAGCAATACACCTTAAATCTTCGAGAACACGTTCAAGATATTGTGAATGGAAACGTCATAAAGGATGAACTAATCGTGTCACCCAGAATGTTTATCACCTCGGCTGAACGTGTCATTTTCAACGGACCGAACAGCATAAACAAACAAAAGCCAAAACTGGTAGTGACCTACACAACTTTCTAACTATGTGCGGAATCGTAGCTTATATCGGAAAAAATCAAGCATATCCGATTATTTTGAAAGGATTAAAAAGACTTGAATATCGCGGTTATGACAGCGCGGGAATCGCATTACTTCACGAAGGATCTATCAATCTCTACAAGCGACAGGGCAAAGTTTCAAATTTGGAAGAATTTGCCGTTATGCAGAATTTAAATGGTTTCGTAGGGATAGGACACACGCGTTGGGCGACACATGGTGCTCCTAATGATATTAATGCCCACCCTCACTTATCTATGGAGGGGGATATTGCGTTGATTCACAATGGAATCATCGAAAATTATGATAGTCTCAAAAAAGAACTTATTAGTAAGGGCTATATTTTCAAAAGCGAAACGGATACGGAGGTGTTGGTACATCTTATCGACCACATCAGCCAATACGAACAAGTTTGGTTTGGTGAGGCACTACGCATAGCCCTTTCGCATGTCGTTGGTGCCTACGCTATCGTCGCCATTTCAAAATCCTTTCCTCAAAGAATCGTAGCAGCGAGAAAAAGTAGTCCGCTAGTAATTGGAATAGGAATGGATGGGGATTACTTCCTGGCCTCAGATGCCACACCGATAGTAGAATACACAAATAAAGTAGTCTATCTGAATGACGAGGAAATTGCAGTAATTGACCTTGAGGAAGGCCTTAAACTTTACAATATCGCAGATCAGGAAAAAACACCCTATTTCCAGCAATTGGAGATGGAACTCGAGGCCCTCGAAAAAGGAGGTTATGAGCATTTCATGCTAAAGGAAATACACGAACAACCGCGTTCTATACTCGATTGTTTCAGAGGTAGACTTAATGCCATTGAAGGATGGGTATCATTGGGGGGTATACGAGACTACGAGCAGAAAATGATCCAAGCAAACAGACTAATTATTGTTGCTTGTGGTACTTCCTGGCATGCCGGCCTTGTAGGTGAATACCTCATAGAAGATTTAGCGCGCATCAATGTAGAAGTCGAGTATGCCAGTGAATTCCGCTATCGAAACCCCATCGTTCGCGAAAATGATGTCGTAATCGCCATATCTCAATCAGGAGAAACGGCTGACACTTTGGCTGCACTCGAATTAGCGAAATCGAAGGGAGCTACTATTCTAGGTGTTTGCAATGTCGTGGGATCTTCTATTTCACGAATTACCCACGCGGGTTCCTATACCCACGCAGGACCGGAAATAGGTGTAGCATCAACTAAAGCATTCACTGCACAAGTAACTGTACTTACACTTATGGCCCTTTCTCTTGCGAGAAAAAAAGGAACCATTAGTGAGCGTAATTTTCATATTTTACTTGCTGAATTAGAAGCGATTCCTGAAAAAGTCAAAAAGGTTTTGGAATCTAATCACCATATTTTAAAAATAGCGACTGAATATAAAGACGCCAAAAATGCCCTTTATCTGGGTCGAGGAAGCTCATTTCCTGTTGCTTTGGAGGGTGCCCTAAAATTAAAGGAAATATCATATATCCATGCCGAAGGTTATCCAGCTGCCGAAATGAAACATGGTCCTATCGCTTTGATTGATGAGGAGATGCCTGTATTCGTTATCGCAACTAAAGGGAATTCATATGAAAAAGTGGTTTCGAACATTCAGGAAGTCAAAGCCAGAAAAGGAAAAATTATTGCTATTGTTACTGAAGGTGACACTGCCGTGAAAAAAATAGCAGATTACGTTATTGAAATTCCGGAGACAAATGAATCCTTAGTGCCTTTGTTGGCTACAATTCCGCTTCAACTTCTTTCTTACCACATTGCAGTGATGAGGGGTTGCAATGTGGATCAACCTCGCAATCTTGCAAAAAGTGTTACGGTAGAATA
>JBIKYP010000110.1:0-6595 GCA_044355195.1 Crocinitomicaceae bacterium
AGCGATTTGCAATGAGTTTGGACTGCATTCGGTATGTTACGGTCACGCCGGTGATGGAAATCTTCATGTTAACATTATTCGGGGCAACCTAACTCAGGAAAAATGGGAAAATGTTCTTCCCTTGGCGATTCGTAAACTTTTCAAGGAAGTGGTGAAGCTGGGGGGAACTATTTCAGGCGAACACGGAATCGGTCTCGTTCAGAAAAGTTATATGGATATAGCTTTTCCTCAAACGACCCTGAATCTAATGAAATCAATAAAAAATGTTTTTGATTCAAAGGGTATTCTAAATCCCGGAAAAATACTGGAAGACAATTAATTATTATAAAAATTTAAGTCTCCTCGTTTCATCTGATGATACATCTTTGAAAGATAAGCAAGTAAAATTCGCATAGCATCAAAGGCTTCCTCTGTTTCTGCACTGATGTTAGATTTACGCAAACGCATTAGAAATTTCATGTACATAGCGTGAAAGAGAATTTCAATATGATTTTTATCCTTTAAATTTGATTTTTCCCGAAATTCCTCGATGTATTGATGAGCGCGACCGTAAAGATCTTTGTATTTCTGATCTTCTGAAAGATTCAGCAAAGTATTGTGCAGATAGGATAACTCTACCATGATATCGTTTAATTCATGCAAATGACCCAGCTTATCAATTTTTTGAAGTTTCATTTTTTTAATCAATTCAGAATACCACTCCCGATATTGGTTCAAAAAAGAGTTGTCAGGTAACTGAGGCTTGACATAATTAGAAACAATTGCCTCTAAATCAAAGTCAAATGATCTTATAAGATCTTCAGTTTGGTACATATATAAGATGTACTCAGCAATATTTTCCTGTAGTTTTTGATGAGCAATCAACATCTTGTCAATCCTTTTTGGTATCCTTTTCGATTTCTCCTTGGTGTTCATTCAAAAAGGCTGAAAACTCCTTTGTTACATCCATGGACGAATTGATGTAATTGATTTGTCCCCCTTGACCGTGAATCAATAAAATATCGATTCCATTTTCCTCGCTAAACTTTTTACCTAATGTTTCGATTTTTCGTGAAATGGTCTCAAGCTTATCCATCGTCTCTTTTTCGAGTCGTCCGCCTTCATTCTGCTGATATTTCATCAATTCAGCCTCCATTTGCTGAGCACGCTGTTGAATTTGCAACGATTCATTCTCCGATAACAACCCGCTCTGAAGCTTTTCATTGTTACGAATAATAAAGTTTTCATATTCCTGAGTACGACGTTGCACTTCTTTTTGATATAGCTTTTGTTTGCGAATTACGTCCGCATCTTGTCTTTTATAGTACTCAAAATAAAGTTTTAAACTATCATTGTTATAATAGGCAATCTTCAAGCCTCTCATGTTACGAACTTCAACCTTAGGAGCTGTAGCCCCCTTGACTGCTTCGCCTTTAGAATTACATGACGTAGCTATCAAGGAGCAGATTGTAAGCCAAAAAAATAAATTTTTCATTGTTGGATGTTTTTATTTTTAAACCCTTCTTCCCAGTCGTTTCGCATATCTACAAAACGAAGAACTGCATTCAAAAGAAGCTTAGTTGTAATCATTCTTTCCACATCGTCCGAGGAATCAACGTCAATTTCTCCAATTTTATAGCATTGTTCGAACTGACCCAACTCAATTTTTACGATGTACTTAGCATTGTAGTGAAATAATTGAATCTTGAAACGCTCGTGTGGAATATCTTTTATCAATCTCATCTGATTGACAAAATTAAGGTAATGATCGGAATATGAAATAAAAAGAATGGTGAAAGAGACTCAACCTTTTGTTAACTGGCAAAAGTAATATCTGTATCCTGAAACTCTTTAAAAATGAATGGAAGCTTAACCATGTATGCATAGTCTTGTCCAACTTCATACATATCCTCATCAGAGGAACGATAAAACCATTCAACACAGACATCTTTATCCATACTGGCCAGTTCATTCAATTTGTACATTAGAAAAAGAATTCGTTTTGAAGAAGTGATATTTAAATACTCTAAGTTTATCTTAACGGTAGTTAAGTCGCAGGGGTTCATCAAGTAACTTTCAAACCAATTAAGAACTGGCATCCAAAAGTCATCCGGTTGATCGGGTATGGCACGACCACTTATTTCCATGGAGCCTTCAACACCATTGAAACAAATGTAAGGGGTATTAGCAGTTTCTTCGATTATAAATTCCTTCATTCTTAACAAGAATTAATACACTAAGGTCCACTTTATTTTCTAATTCCCAAAAATTTTTTTGAGTTTTTTGTTGATTTAAAAGTAAAAAATAACCTGGGGGGATCAATAATTTGACCATTCATAAGATGTGTCATTTTTCTATTAATTTGGTTTCTAATAGATTCGCGGATTCTTGTTTATTTCATAGTATTACTTTTATGTTAAAATAAACCCTCTACTTTAAATGATTTTTTGTTCATTTGATCCATGGAATTGAACGAAAAATATTCTCTAAAAAAAGAATTGAGGCATGGAAATTCCTCAAAATTTGGGAGAACCTTTTCGGGGATATCAAAATTTACCGGTGAACCGGTGATATTAAAGTTTGTTGTTAAAAACAATGATGTTTCAACTGGGGCTAAGCAGTTAAAAAATGAATCCCTTTTCAACTTCCAATTTGAAGGATTACCAACTATTATAGATTATTTTGAATCAGACAACGAATGCATCCTTGTCAGAAATTTTCAAACTGGCGAAATACTCTCAACGTATTGGAAAACTTTGTCAAGGATGGAGAGAATTCCTTTTTTAATTGAGTTCCTAAAAGAGTTGAATGTCCTTTTTAAGGAACTAAGCAAACATTCAGTGGTACATTGTGACCTAAAACCTTCTAACATCCTTGTTCGAAAAAACGAAACCGGAAAAATTAATGTCAGTCTTATTGATTTCGGTCTTAGCATAAAAACTACGAAGAATATTGACCGCAAGATAATCTTTCCATTGGGATTTGCAGCCCCTGAATTACTTTTAAATCAACTTGGACTTGTTGATCACCGAACTGACCAGTTTGCACTCGGCATTACCATTTGGTATCTTTTAACTGAACAACTTCCTCTAACCCACCCAAATCCATCAATTTACACCAATCTTCAATTGACACATCCATTGACCGATCACAGCCTGCTTCCTAAAGGAATGTATCCCATATTAAAAAGGATGTCGAACAAATATTCATTCAAAACTGCACCAAATTTGATGACTGCTCAGGAATTAATTACTTGTTTAAAACAAGGTATAGAAATGAGGTATCCTAGTTTAGATGACGTCATATCAGAATTTGAAAACATTGTGAGCACGAGAAAAAAATGGTTCAAATTTTAATAAAATTCTTTTCTGAAGCCCAATGCAAACGTGAAGAACAACGGAGAATATAAATCTCCGGCACCAGCTGCAGTAGAATTGCTCGCCTGAGCATTGAGGACATAAGAGAAGCCTGATTCAAAATATGCTGTACCGTAGCCTGCAAAAGAGTATTTAATCCCACCGTTTAGACCGAATCCTAATCCAAAAATAGTTCCCTTTAAATTTTCGTTCGAGGGCAATTGATATTGAGACATGTCAATTGATCCAAAATCATAATTGCGCTTAATCGTGTTAAAAATAACTTGCAATGTACCACCGCCATAAGCACCAAAACCATTATCGTAACCATCCCCAATATAGAACCGATTCCCCCCTTCTAGAACGACATAATTCATTGAATTTTTGTATGTTACATTTTTGGTATAGGGATTCGTTAAAGGGGAAACTGCCTCAAGATAACCCGAATTCAATGTCAAATCAGTTTGCTTGGCGTAAAATGAAGCACGGACAAAAAAAGAAGCATAATCATCGCGCGGTATTTCACCGGTTAAATGCAAGCCAACATAAGGTTTAGGTCCTCCAAATCCTTTAAGGAAATTCGTTCCTGCGCTTATACCAAATTGGGACCTCACCTCAGTGGAAAAAGCAAACAAAACTAATGTTATTCCGACTATGCTTTTCATGTGCTAGACCATTTGGGATTTTGTGCTAAAATTATTGAATATACCGGACAGTTTTCGCTGTGAGCACCGGGGAGAAAACCAACTCCTGTCAAAAATTCATTTACAATCTCCATTCCAACAAATTTAAACGTCTTTTTGAATAATTTATTCCATTCTTCTCGACTTATTGGATGATGATAATCAAGCCAATTATAAAAAGAACCGAATTTGTTTACCAAATTAGAGACCATTTGGGCATTGAAAATAACTGCATTTATTTTCGATTTGTTTCTAATTATGCCCTGATCTGCAAGTAATCTTTCCTCATCTTCGCTTGTAAACGCAGCTATTTTTAATATATCAAAACCTGCATAGGCCTGCCGAAAGTTTTGTTGCTTTTTGAGTATGGTATCCCAAGATAGGCCGGCTTGATTAATTTCTAAAATAAGTCGACCGAACAGTTCATTGTCCTCACAGACAGGAAAACCATGCACCTGATCGTGATACATTTTATGCAAATTCGAGGGTAAAAGTGTTTGACAAAAACCACAATATTCCATAAGAAAATAAATTTGCTAAAATAAAATTACGAACCAA
Organism: Crocinitomicaceae bacterium; assembly: GCA_044355195.1. Lineage (GTDB taxonomy): Bacteria > Bacteroidota > Bacteroidia > Flavobacteriales_D > Crocinitomicaceae > M0103. Next base: position 4,577 of record JBIKYP010000110.1, read on the forward strand.
TTAACTAATTATTTGTTTAGTTCATAAATATATTTGTTTATATTTACAAATGGAGTATCCGAAAATCCTTAAGAGTAGGTAATTTAATTTTTTGAAAAATGGAACATCTATCAATTGCAAGTGACAATTATGTTGCTTTTACGTTCTTTATTGGAACGATGGCCATGATGGCCGCATCTGTATTCTTCTTTTTCGAATTGAACAACACTTCGATTAAGTGGAGAACCTCGGTTTTAGTTTCCGGCTTGATTACATTTATTGCAGCCGTTCACTACTATTACATGAGGGGCTACAACCTGGAAACAGGAGAGTCTCCAACCTTCTTCCGTTATGTTGACTGGATTTTGACGGTTCCTCTCATGTGCGTTGAGTTCTATTTAATTACCAAGAAATCCGGAGCGAAAATTTCACTTCTGTGGAAATTGATCTTTGCGTCATTAGTAATGTTGATAACCGGCTATTTCGGAGAAACAATAGATCGAGGAAACAGTGTGCTTTGGGGAGTTATTTCCGGCGCTGCTTATTTCTACATCGTATATCTGATCTGGTTTGGAGAAGTCGCTCAGCTGGCACAATCAGCCGGGGCTCAAGTTGCAAAAGCCACTCGGATCTTAGCGTGGTTTGTTTTGGTGGGCTGGGCCATTTATCCGTTGGGTTATATTCTTGGAACGCCTGGTGGTTTATTTGGAATTAAATTAGTTTCCGACCCTAAGGCTGCCATGCATGCCATGGATATTGTTTACAACATTGCAGATGCCATTAATAAAATAGGATTTGGGTTGGTTATTTATTCTCTCTCAAGAAATGAAGAATAATATCTCATAATGATTTGATTATTAGGCGGATAGCGATATCCGCCTTTTTTTTTGTTTTACCACCTTATCTTTACCTCGTTTATTCGATAAACTTTAGAAACTAAATTTCATCAATAAATCAATATATCAATGGCCATTTATAAATTCAATGGATTCATTCCGGTAGTTAAGGAAAGTAGTTTTGTGCATCCGCAAGCATGTGTGACAGGTAATGTTATTATTGGTGAAGACGTTTACATTGGTCCGGGGGCGGCAATTAGAGGTGACTGGGGACAAATCATCATTGAGGATGGCTGTAATATCCAGGAGAACTGCACCATTCACATGTTTCCCGGGACAAAAGTGACCTTAGAAGAAGGTGCTCACATCGGTCATGGTGCGATCATTCATGGGGCTACAATTGGAGAAAATTCACTCATAGGCATGAATGCTGTTATCATGGATGATGTACACATAGGTAAAGAATGTATCATTGGTGCGTTATGCTTTGTTCCAACAAATACTATAGTTCCATCTCGAAGTTTAGTCGTAGGAAATCCCGCTAAAATAATTAAAGAGGTAACTGACGATATGATTCAATGGAAGACAAAAGGTACCGATCTGTATCGGGCTCTGCCTGCAGAATGCCATGCCAATCTAACATTATGTGAACCGCTCAGAGAACCGGAAACAAATCGTCCAAAGCAGGATAAGACTTATCAGACCTGGGATAAACTCAAAAAATCAAACTGATTCTTTTTACCGACATCGGCAAAATGGAATCCATTGTATGCGGAAAAATTAGCTAAACCTATGGGATCAGACTCTAAACGAGCATATTCACAGGGTTCTCAAGGTAATTTTTAAACGTTTGCAAGAACGCCGCGCCGGAGGCTCCATCCACCACACGGTGATCACACGACAACGTCACTTTCATCACATTACCCGGAACCACTTGTCCGTTCTTCACTACAGGAACTTCTTTGATTCCACCGACTGCAAGGATACAACTATCAGGAGGATTCACTATAGCCGTAAATGCCTCGATTCCATACATTCCAAGATTAGAGATCGTAAATGTATTTCCTTCCCAGTCAGACGGTTGTAGTTTCTTGTCTTTCGCTTTCTGTGCATAGTCACGCACCTCATTGCCAATCTGTTGCAATCCCTTTGTATCTGCAAAACGTACTACAGGAACAAGTAAGCCCTCATCGACCGCCACTGC
>JBIKYP010000118.1:0-5230 GCA_044355195.1 Crocinitomicaceae bacterium
CTTCTTCTGTTAGTTCATAATAATCACCCCTAAATCCCACAACCTTCTCTTTTAAATCTACTCCGTCCTTTTTGGCGAGTCGGTCCGCTTGCAAACCGGCGCAGAAAACAAGGTAACGCGCCACATATCGACCTTTTCGGGTGATGATCGTAGAGGTTTCTTCTCCACGCTCTATTCCTATGACTTCCTCTCCCAAATGCATTGAACTTTCCCTACCCATAGCCAATGCCAGCTCAGCCATTTTTTCAGTTGCGCCTCTGAAGTCGATAATGCCGGTGACCGGAACCCAAATCCCGCCGATACTTTCAACGTAAGGTTCGTGTTCCTTTACTTGTTCAGCCGTTATTTTCTCTATTCCTTCAATACCGTTTTCCAAGCCGGTCTGAAAGACCTTCTCCATGTGAGGTAATTCTTTCGGATCAGTAGCAACGACAACCTTACCGCACACATCATGTTTAACACCATATTCTTTTGCAAATGCAACCAACTCATGTCGACCTTGGATACAATTTCGTGCTTTGAGGGAGCCGGGCTTGTAATACAGACCTGAGTGTATCACTCCTGAATTGTGACCGGTTTGATGATCGGCCAGTTGATCCATTTTTTCGATCAATACGATCTTGAGATTCGGATTCTTTTTCTGAAGCTTATAGAAAGTGGCCGCTCCTACTATACCTCCACCAATTATGGCTACGTCATAGGTCATATGTACAACTAATTAGGACAACGAAATTACAAAATGAAACAATGGCATGAATAAGCAATCATGGCATTTAGCTCCTGATGTAGATTATTTCAAGGAATTCCAAAAAAAAAACGTAAACAGTCAAAGGGACGACTAAAGCAAAATCGATTCTAATTCCGATTGCCTACCTTTGTCCCATGCGTATTGATATCCTAACTGTAGTGCCGAGTTTGCTTGAAAGTCCATTTGCAGCTTCCATCATGCAGCGCGCTAAGGATAAAGGTATAGTTGAAATTCACGTACACAACATTCGTTACTATTCCAAACAGAAACATAAAAATGTGGATGATTATCAATACGGTGGCGGAGCCGGAATGGTGATGTCCATTGAACCAATCGCTGCATGTATTGATCAACTAAAAAGTGAACGAACCTACGATGAAGTCATCTACATGACACCGGACGGGAAAGTTTTGGATCAAAGTGACTGCAACCGTCTTTCTCTTTGTGGTAATCTCATACTATTGTGCGGACATTACAAAGGCGTCGATGAGCGTGTACGCGAGCATTACATTACTTGCGAGATTTCGATTGGGTCGTATGTACTTTCCGGTGGCGAACTAGCTGCCGCGGTACTTGTAGATGCGGTTGTACGACTAATCCCGGGAGTGTTAAACGACGAAACATCAGCCTTAACCGACAGTTTTCAGGATGGTTTACTCTCGCCTCCCGTTTATACTAGGCCGGAGGAATTTAATGGCTGGCGAGTTCCCGATGTGCTTTTATCAGGCGATCCTAAAAAAGTGGATCAATGGCGTGAGGAGCAAGCGCTTAAGAGGACGCAGGAAAGAAGACCTGATCTACTGGACTAACTTAGAATCCTTTAACTCTTTTCAATCTTGCCTGCGGCGTTCAAATGCCTTCGGCGTTCAAAATGCTTCGCGTTCAAGAGTTCAAATGCCTTCGGCGTTCAAAATGCTGCGCGTTCAAGAGTTCAAATGCCTTCGGCGTTCAAAAAGCGGTTGGGTTGAGGATTTGAACTTTTTAACACTTTGAACCTTTGAACCTTTGAACTTTCAACTTTCAACTTGGCGTGGTGAGCTATCTTAATTTTATCTTTGCAAACGTATGCATCAAAATTTCGCAGAGTCCCTCACTCACCCTGTTTTTAAGGTTGTCGCCCAGATTGTGCGCGAACAGAACCTGAAAGCATACGTTATTGGCGGATGGGTGCGTGACTTGATGCTGGAACGTCCATGCAAGGATATTGACATTGTCGTAGTTGGTAACGGATTAAACCTCGCCAATGCCTGCGCAGAAAAACTGCGCGTTAAGAAAGTATCCCTTTTTAAAACTTATGGCACAGCGCAATTCAAATACAAAGACCTGGACATCGAATTTGTTGGAGCTCGAAAAGAATCTTATAGTTCTGATTCCCGAAAGCCGTCTGTGGAAGCGGGAACCTTGAGGGATGATCAATTGCGACGTGATTTCACCATTAATGCCTTGGCGCTAAGCTTAAACCCTGAGAATTTTGGTCAGCTTGTCGATCCGTTCAACGGTTTAACTGACTTACAAAAAGGAATCATTCGTACCCCATTGGATCCGGCAACAACATACAGTGATGACCCGCTCCGCATGATGCGTGCCATTCGCTTTGCTACGCAACTAGGATTTAAAATAGAAGCTGAAAGCCTGCAGGCCATCTTTGACCAGGCACATCGACTTGAGATCATTTCGAAAGAACGAATCGTTGATGAACTCAACAAGATTATTCTCAGTAATGAACCGTCAAGAGGATTCAACTTGTTATTTTCGACCAAGCTGCTTGACAAGTTTTTTCCTGAACTATGCGAACTTCAAGGTATTGAAACAATTAATGGAAAATCACACAAGGATAATTTTTTCCATACACTTGAAGTACTGGATAATGTTGCTTCAAAAAGCGATAATCTCTGGTTGCGATGGTCGGCCATCATGCATGATATAGCAAAACCGCCCACCAAACGTTTTGATCCTGAAATAGGCTGGACATTTCATGGACACGAGGAACTTGGAGCCAGAATGATTCCAAAAATATTTGAAAAACTTAAGCTTCCTTTGGATCAAAAAATGAAGTACGTTCAAAAACTCGTTCGCCTTCATCTCCGCCCCATCTCACTGGTTAAGGGATCTGTTACAGATTCAGCGATTCGAAGATTACTGAGCGAGGCAGGAGATGACGTTGATGATCTTATGATATTGTGCAATGCGGACATTACCTCCAAGAACGAATTCAAAGTAAAAAAATACAGGAAGAACTTCGAAATTGTCATCCAAAAACTTAGAAAAGTCGAAGAAAAGGACAGAATTCGAAACTTTCAGCCTCCGGTAACCGGAGATATGATTATGCATACTTTTCGCTTAGGCCCTTGTTCGGAAATCGGTACAATCAAATCCAGAATTAAAGATGCCATCCTCGAAGGGGATATACCGAATCAGCGTGAGGCAGCTCTGAAATACATGTTAATTTTAGGAAAAGAATTAGGTCTAACTCAAGTGAACGAACCTCTATTCAAATAATTAGCACTAATTTTATTTCATCAACGACATCATCACGCTATGGCTGGACTTAAATTCCGTGTATTACTTGATAGCGAAAAGGAATCAGAGATATTTCGCGATATTTTGATCAAAGATAATGACCACTTTGAATCCTTTTATAAGGCAATCATTCTATCATTTAGGTTCACAGGCGATCAGATGGCGAGTTTTTATGTCTCTAACGACAATTGGGACAAGGGTCATGAAATCAGCTTGTTAGACATGACCTATGACGATGACTCCGTCGATTCTCCTGCCGCTATAATGAAAAATGCGGTGATTAAAGACTTCCTCGAAGAACCCGATCAAAAATTCATTCTTGTCTATGACTTCCTACGAATGTGGATTTTTTTGATAGAACTTATTGGGTACGAAAAAGAAGGACCGGAAATTCCTCAGGTAGTTATGTCGGTAGGGATGACGCCACCCGAAGACTCCAGAAATACAGCTGATAATGAAAATCTTTTTGAAGGCGAATCAGATGCAGACGAAGAAGATGAATTCGGATTCAATGAATTTAATGACGACTTTGAAGACGACGACCTGGCAGGTTACAATGAATACGATTACGAATGATTGAAAAATTCGGAGATCCGATTGGCGAGGCCATCAAAGCCTTTTCAACAACAAGAAAGCCTGAAGATATTATAGTTTATTCAGATATCTGCGAAGATGATATTATACCCGTTGAGGTACTTTTCCGAACGTACAATACCATGCCTGAACTGGAGAAAAAAGCGTTGGAACTTGTCACCGGAAAAGTATTGGACATCGGTGCCGGTGCCGGATCACACGCGCTGGAACTAATAAACAGAGGGTTTCAGGTGCAAGCAATCGACATTTCTCCCGGAGCAGTTCAATACATGATAAGCCGAGGTATTCTATCGCAAAGAACAAATTTCTTTGATCTGAAAAATGAAACATACGACACCTTACTGATGTTAATGAATGGGATTGGTATTGCGGGAAAACTTTCCAATCTGGAAAATACACTTCTACACGCGAAAACATTAATGAATCCGGGCGGAAAACTGATTTGTGATTCCAGCGACATTAAATACCTATATGAGGATGAAGATGGTTCGATGTGGATCGACCTAAACACTGAATATTACGGAAATTTTCGATTTCAGATGAAATACAAAAAAGAAAAAGGTCCGTGGTTTGAATGGCTCTACGTGGATTTCGACAACTTATTCAAAGCTGCCAGGAAAGTAGGGTTGAACGCACGACGAGTCTATGACGAAAATGATCATTATTTAGCTGAATTAACCTCGTAATGCGTATTGAAGTTCCATTTCTATCCCTCTTTATTCTTTTGGGTGTAAAGGCACAACCCATTGACAAGCAGGATGTTTTTAATTTTCCAATGGATGTCCGAGCCCTTCTCTGGAAAATTGAAGACCGTAATGGCGACAAACCACCCTCCTACCTTTTAGGCACGATGCATTTGATTGAAAGAGAACATTTCTATTTTCCTGAAAACCTAAAAAACCATCTCATCAGCTGTCATCAGTTAATCATGGAAATCGCAGGAGTTCCCGATCAGGCATCGGTAATGAAATCCATAGAACTGAATGAAGGATCGTTTTTTGATTTTTTCACTAAGGAGCAAGAAGACTCCATACTTCAATGGGGCAAAAACGAATTGGGTTTGAACCAGTCACAGTTTCGGGGTTTAATTTCCAAAATGAAACCATTCTATGTGGTTCAAATGGCGACTCAATTGCTCTTTTCCGGAAAAATGGAATCTTACGAAATGACCTTGGAAAAACTGGCGATTGATAACCATATCGAACTTACAGGCCTAGAATCAATAGATGAGCAAACACGACTTTTAGACGGATTAAGTATTTCAGCGCATACTGAAATGGTGATGGAAGCAATTAGGAATCCACAGCAAAATTATGCTGAAATGAAAAAACTAGAAGAGTTATACCTACGACAGAAAATCGATTCTTT
>JBIKYP010000112.1:0-5963 GCA_044355195.1 Crocinitomicaceae bacterium
CATAGATTTCACCGTAGTTAAAGACACTCAGTTTCCAAAAAATCTGGAGTTCTACAGTACGAATCAACATTCTGAATACAGACAACCGGGCATCTTTTTTCTGTATTACCGAGGAGAACTAATATACATTGGTTTTACGAACAACCATCAAGATGTGATTGCAGAAAGAGTAGTTAGACAGATAGCGACTATTACGTTAAGAGATCATCGAATGCTATTTACAGATGCAGCATTTGAAGAACTAGGAAAAAAAGTTGAGCTCAAGACCTATTTCACGTTACCGGAACCCGAGATTGGAACAAGAGACTTTGTAACCTCTGTGAATCGTGTGGCCTTTGCCGCTTACCATTGGGATGAGTTTAAGAACCTGAACGAAGATATTTTAGGGCGTTTTGAGTTTGAATGGTTTCCGAATCCTAAGTTGGAAAATCATCCGAACATTGAGGCGCTCTGCACTGCGCTGAAGAAAAAATACAAACCGAGGTGTAATCAGGAATATAAACGACCTCATTTCGAGGTACTCTAATAAATATTTAAGGAATGAAATTAACTCTCATGAATAATTTATTTTCTCTGGTATTACTGTTAAGTTCCGTTCACGTTACAGCGCAATACAAACTAACTGACAAACAAATAGTTTATGGATATAATTATCTCAAAAGTAAAGCTGGATTTAGAAATCCGAATTCTGTTCAATATAATTCCAGTACTTATTCCACATATAAGTTTAAAAAAGAATGTTTTACATGGGTAAGATATGATATTAGTTCACAAAACGGATTTGGAGGATTTGTTCGAAATGAGATCTATGTCTATTTCTTCAATGGAAAACCTTTTTCCTTTTTAGAGTCTGGAGATTATCCAGCATTTCCAGCAGCTGCGAATACAGATGCTGCAGCGGATTACATAATAAATTTAGCAACAATGGATATACTTGGTAAACCACCTTTAGAAAGTAAATTTTGTCCTGAAGAAAAGAAAAAACTTGAAGAGGCAGAAATAAAGAGGAAAAAGGAAGAGCAAAGATTTCTGGAAGAAAAAGAAGCAGAAGAATTAAAGGAAAAGAAGGAAAAGGAAGCAAGAGAGCGGGAAATCAAAAAAAATATTGAATCCTTACTTATTCAAAAAAATGCTGTTCAAGCCACCATTGAATATAATAAGCTAGATCTTTCTGGTTTATGGAATAACGAAAATAATTCTATCTACAATCGGATTGAGAACCTTCGGAAAAGTAATTTAAAGGAACTCTCTGAATTGATTTCTGCTAAAAAAATTGATGAAGCAATAGTTCTCTATAAATTAACAGGAGATGATATTGAATTCTTGAAAAAAATCAAAGTTTTATTAGCTGAAAAGTACTCTCAACCTGACCATTTGATGGATCAAACATCAATACTTTCAATGATTCGATTAGCTAATATTGAAAGCTCTCTACAAAATTTGGCACTGGAAGGTAAGACGCCTTTAACATTACTAATCCATAGGGATGGTCAATGCGAATTAAAACATGGCAATGCTATTGTAAATCAATTTATAACTCCTCATACGAACGTATCTAAAAATATTTATAAAGAGATCGAATTTGAAGTAGATGCAATTTATAAACTAGAGATTGCTGCCTCTAAAGAAAAAAGCGAAAAGATAGGCCTGAAGTTAAGCAGAGGGCTAAATGAAAAGTTGCTTCCGAATTATAATGCTGTTAATGGAACCAAATTTTACTTTAGCGAGAAGGAAGGGGAAAAATTACTTCTCTATACCCCTGTTAACAAACAATGTTCAACAGAAAAATTTGCTCCAGTAAATGCGTTGAAATATCTGGGATTGACTGATGATTTAACTAAAAACGAAATTGAGATTACCCATCAATGTCCTCTAATGATAAATGGAGATCAATTTGGTAAATGTACCTACTCAACCCGGATTCAAGGTATAAAACTTAAAAAGTTGAAATAGCCCCACCCTGCCGGATAGCTTGGTGAAATAGCTCCAAACGAAATTGCATGGTGTAGAGGAGGAATTAAATGTGGATGTTGCCCCTCGCTGTCTCGATACATCCCGACCTTGTCGAGATACTCGATCAGCCGCGGAATTTTGATCGCAAAAGTCTTTTGTCTAAAGTCTATCAGCGCCTTTCACTGAGCCTGCCGAAGTGAGCGGTCTAAAGTCTTAAGTCTTAAAACCTGCACTACGGGTCATACCTTGTATCGCTGAATTCAATGCATTGTCCATAGTAAATAACAGGGATTCTTGTACATAGTAATTCTAGCGAGTATTGTTAATTATTCGGTTTCGTCTTATGCAACCGAGCCCTGATTTCAGGGAGAAGATCATTCATTTTAGAAAAAGCAAACCATTTTTTGCCTAAGTCTTTAACAGAGGCACCGATGTGATAGAGTTCTGAATCATCAATGATCAAAAAACGGTCATGGCTTTTTTTCAAAATGGAAACGTCTATGAATGGATATTGTTGGAAGTGTTTATGGAGGGATAAATGCAATGTTTCGGAGATAGTGGGGGTGTAAATCTGTGCCTTTACATCTTTGTCCCTATTGGCCAGAAGAGTCAGCGTATTTTCATCGATATAGTTGTCAATCAGTACAATGGATTTCTTGGCCGATTTTATCAGGTCTAGTGCAAATTTGTAGGCATCGAAAATTTCTCCATCAAAGAAAATTCCTTTTTCAGGGGGTAATTTTTGTTTTTCCAGTGCCTCAAAAAGCTGGTTGACTCTGGCATCAGTGAATTGTTGTTTTTGTTCCAAACTGTTCATACGAAAGATCAGATTTTTATTTTGATGAATGTAATGTCTCATTTGGACAAATGCCTGCATGATCTGAATACTTACGTGAATGGCCGTTTCACTTCTTAAAACAGCGGATAACATTGCAACTCCTTGTTCACTAAACGCATATGGAAAATATGAAGTGTGCTTCAATGTTTTATACCGGTCACAATTTGTGACCAGTTGTTCTAATTCCTCTCGAGAAAGTTGAAATCTGAATTCTTCAGGAAATCGCGCAATGTTTCTTTTTACTGCTTGATTGAGCGCTTTAGTTTCAACGCCATAAAGTTTAGCTAGGTCACGGTCAATCAGAACTTGTTTGCCCCTCAAGAATAGGATTTGATGTTGAATGGTAGGTTCAAGAGTTGTCATGTTTTGGTTAGGTATTTACTTAAAAATAAGAAAAACCCTTTAAAAATGAAAGAGATGATGGAAGATTTCCCCGCTTCGCAGAATATGTCCTCCTGCGATGTTTTAAAATGCGTTGTTCTGCCCGATAGCTTGGGGAAATCGCTCCAAACGAAATTCCTTGGTGTTGTCAAGTAGTTAAATGTGGATTGTGCTCATGCCGCAGCATAGCATATACTGCGTAGCGGTTTGTTTTAACAAGCTACAGAGTGGTGATAAGCAAATTCCGGGCTGATGTCGTATTCACAAGTAGAAATAGTACCGTTCAATTCCATAATTTCACCGGCATTTTCCCACAGTATTTCACCGAATTCACCGATTTTTGCTTTTTTGAATACTGATGGTTGAAGAACCTTTTGAACCAGAGGATTTTCGGTATCGAGCGCCTTACGAATATCCAGCAGTCTTCGCTCATTCGTGCTGAAAACACAAAGAATAGTATGTGAATCCACTAGTTCGATATGCGTAACTTTAACCATTATTGCAAAGGTTGAATTTTGTGAAAATCTTTGGAACTCCACATATCAAGCAACTCTTCTTTATGAATTTCTGCCTAGGCGGCAACTAATTTTAACTTGCTAATAGGAAGGTCTCCATTTAAAATCGTTCCATTTTCAATCAGAATATTTGCCTCGAACTCAGAGTATTTTACCTTGAAATGAGGAGGATTATGATCATTGAAGAACATATAGACGATAATTCCATAAAAACGACAAATTTCAGGCATACAAACAAAGATAATAGTAGAATGTGAATAAATCAAATTTTTAAGTTTCACCCAATCAGTAGAATATGTTAACTGGAAATGAACTAACAAACCTCCCCGCTCCCCAATTATACCATCCTGCGATGATTTAAAATGCGTTGTTCTGCCGGATCGCTTGGTGAAATCGCTCCAAACGAAATAGCGTCGTGTTGAAGAGGAGTTAAATGTGGATGGTGCTAATGCCGCAGCATAACATATACTGCATAGCGACGGGGTTGTTTTCGAAAAGCTGGAGTAGTGACACTTTGATATCGAGTTCTTCCTCCCCCTCAATCCCCCTCTCTAGGGGGAAGCTTGTCTAACTCTTTGTTCAGTGAATGCAAAAGGTGCTCTTCGAAGACCCATTTTGTCAGCGTTGGAGGTCACAAATTGTGACTTCCAATTTTCAAACTCAATTTTGGACAGTTGAAATCTGAATTCTTCAGGAAATCGCGCACTGTTTCTTTTTACTGCTTGATTGAGCACTTTAGTTTCAACGCCATAAAGTTTAGCTAGGTCACGGTCAATCAGAACTTGTTTGCCCCTTAAAAATAGAATTTGTTGTTGAATGGTAGGTTCAAGAGTTGTCATGTTTTGGTTAGGTATACTTAAAAATCAGTGTTGTCCGGTAAAAACTTTGGTTAGATTCAAAAAACAAGATGCCATGTAGATTTCATACAAATTTTTGAAAATGGGGCTTGTTTTTGAAATCCGAATCGCTAATCAACTTGATGCAATATTACCGACTCGATTTGAGAAGTGAGGGAGAAGAAAATTTCGAAGCGTTCATCAAAACCAAAAAGCGCTTGTCGTTTGGAAACGCTATGTTTCCACTCTTTTTGAGTTTTGATCGACGAGAAATTTTCGCCGAACGGCTAAATGGAGTCTTGATCTTTTGGTTCTTTTGCATCAAGGTAAAAGAACAGAAAAGTATAGTTTGATTTTTATCGGACACGAGTGCTTAAAAATAAGAAAAACCCTTTAAAAATGAAAGAGATGATGGAAGATTTCCCCGCTTCGCAGAATATGTCCTCCTGCGATGTTTTAAAATGCGTTGTTCTGCCGGATAGCTTGGTGAAATCGCTCCAAACGAAATAGCGTCGTGTTGAAGAGGAGTTAAATGTGGATTGTGCTCATGCCGCAGCATAACATATACTGCGGAGCGATGGTGTCGTTCTGTTATCTCTATACATCCCTCACGGGACACTCTCAGCGTTTATAAATCCTTGCATTTTTAAGCTAGAACATTCGGAACAGCATATATAGGGTAAATTTTTATTTTTTCGATCTCTGAAAAGTTTTCCAGGGATAGCCGAATACCGAATTCTGCCTTTTTTTCTTTTAAGAACAAGTACATACTTTGCATGGAACCTTTGGTACCGGCTTTCACTTCCAATGGGATTATGCGCTCTTGTTTTTGAATAACATAATCAATTTCAGCTTGACTACTTTTTGCTTCTCGCTGCCAATAATACAAATCCGTTTTTTCATAACAGGGAGTATTTTTTAGTAGTTCTAATCCGACGAATAATTCAGATAAATTCCCTCGATTGATAATTTTTACATCATCTTCTAATAACAGAATGCCAATATCAAGTCCAAGTATGCGTTGGTAAATACCGGTGTCAAAAAGCAGGATTTTTCTCTTTTTCGTGTTTATTTCAGCGCCCAAAGGTATTCCGTTACTGGCGGAATGTGTTACACTGTAAATCAAACCGGCCATTTCCAATAATGCTAATGCCTCTTTAATCTGAATATTGGACAGAGTTGCATGTGGGTACGAATAAGTGAATTTCGAACCTGTCTGCTGTACAACGGTATCAAACACCTCCTTAATTCTCATTGCTGAAACACGATGTTTATATTTTGAGAAATCTGCTTGTATTGACAATATTAAATCATCTAAAACGCGTTGAACTTCTAATAAACTGCCTTTCGCAACATATGTTTTCACTGCTTCAGGCATGCCTCCGATTACTAAAAACTTTTTGAAATACTTTTTTATTTTCAAGTGAATTATTTCTGATA
>JBIKYP010000043.1:0-19285 GCA_044355195.1 Crocinitomicaceae bacterium
GGCATGGCTGGTTCAGGCTTGCGCCCATTGACCAATATTCCTCACTGCTGCCTCCCGTAGGAGTCTGGTCCGTGTCTCAGTACCAGTGTGGGGGACCACCCTCTCAGGCCCCCTACCTATCGTAGCCTTGGTGAGCCGTTACCTCTCCAACTAGCTAATAGGACGCATGCCCATCCTTTACCGTAACCTTTAATTAATGAACCATGCGATTCTTTAATACTATGGGGGATTAATCCGAATTTCTCCGGGCTATACCCCAGTAAAGGGTAGGTTGCATACGCGTTACGCACCCGTGCGCCGGTCGCCACCAAATAAGCAAGCTTATTCTATGCTGCCCCTCGACTTGCATGTGTTAGGCCTGCCGCTAGCGTTCATCCTGAGCCAGGATCAAACTCTCCGTTGTATATAACTTTGAATTTTGTTGAGGCTCGTCGTTTATTCTTCTTTACGCTGTTTCCTTATTGCTCAATCTTTCAAAGAACGTTGTTGATCTATTAAGACTTTAAGACCTTAGGACTTTAAGACCTCAGGATTTTAAGAATTATCTTATTAGACTTATAGATGAAATACAAAAAGACAAAAGACTTGATTATCCTTTTCATTTGACTCTTTTGACCATCTTTTTTCAACTTAGACAACCAAATCTCGTTCGTTTTGGGAGGGCAAAGATATGTAACTTTTTTTATTGACAACTACTTTTTGAAAAAAATAAATCGATACGCCATTAACCCCCCCAGAAATACCGTCACAAAACACTCAAAAAGAAACTACTAAACCAAAACAAAAAAACCTGTAGACCCCAGCAAAAATCTATGTAATTAATGAATAGGACAGCATCCAGAGGATTGAAAAGCCGAACTTAGGCATTGTAGAACTAAAGGCAAATCAAGGAAGAAGTGTAAATTATATTCATCAAAGAAAAAAGCGAATAACACCCTATAATAATTCAGGTTTTATGACTACTACATTAGCTTGAGAGCGGAGTTCTTCCATAGTGTTATTCCAAAAATTCCCCTCCACAATTATCGCATCGGGTAACTGCTGTGCAAACTCGTGCGTCAAATCTGAATCTTTGATCATTGATGCAGCAATTCTTAGAGCTAATTGACGATCCAACAATAGCTCACCCGAAGAAAAACATATTGGCACTTTCGATAAAACCATACCCATCCGATCCTCAAAAACCTTCTTATCTCGGGAACTCAAATCAGCATAAAAAGAAAGTTCTTTCCTCATCCAGAATTGGTCATTTAAATTGATCCGGATTCTTTCCTTCGGATTGAATTCCATTTTAGTACGATACATCCAGTAACGCAACGAAATTGATAGGGCCACAACCAAAACAACTCCCGCTATCTTAGCCGCAAGGTTCAAGCCTGTTAAAGTAAGAACAGGAATAGAAATCAACAAAACGAAAAACAGCATGATTGAAATCAAAAACTTCTTCATGTGCTTACAGTTAAAAAGTTCTTACCATTGAATTAGAATATACAACTAATAAACCCTAAATTTTATGTTAGCGTAAAACTATTTAAATATTACAATTTGCTTGAAAGGTAGTTGCCTAAAACGATTTAGTTGATTTAAATCAAAATTCAAAATGTTAAACCTAAAACAAAAAGGTCCTTTAGGACCTTTTAAGATTAACTATCTATCCACTTATCATTTCGCATTTCTCCGCGAATAGTGACTAATTTGGTTCGTGCGTAATCTTCAGCCGCCATTAACATCTGCTCCCGCGTATCTCGTCTGACTAAAATGGCGCTACTCCCTTGTGATTTAACTTCAATGTAAAATCCATTTCGTAGTCGCGCAGGTCTTGTTGGAGGTCTTCCCATCGGTTTATATTGTTTAAAATCCTTCTAAATGTAAGACGAATTATTGAGAATTATGGTGTTATTAAGAAAAATTGTGAAAGAAAGTAATAATTCAACCTTTAAAATCAAGCGATATCTTTTATTTTTATCATAGTTTCGTATGAAAGAAACTATTGACTTATCGAATAGAAAGTCAATTTCGAACTTTTTCCACATGATTCATTATCGTATCCCTGACCGTTGAATGAGTCCATTTCCTAGAGATTCAACTGTTCCATATCTGCCAGGCCCGTAACGCTTGTTCTTTCAACATAGACGAACCATTTAGTATCGTTGCTCCTTGTTGCTCAGCCTTTTTCAAGAGCACCGTTTTTTCAGGGTTATAAATAAGATCTACTACCAAATGTTCTGTCGTCAAAAATTCAAATGGAAATGGAAGCACCTCGTCTACATCAGGATGCATTCCTACAGGGGTACAATTTACAATAACCTTACAAGCACGAACCATGTGCTCATTGATCTCATCGTATGAAAACTGGTTTTTCGCATTCGGTGTTCTGCCGGCAAATATCACATCCAATCCGATCTGGTTAAAAACATAATGTACTGCCTTTGAAGCACCTCCAGTACCCAAAATCAACGCTCTTTCATGTACATTCAGAAGAAATGGCTTTACAGACTGGTGAAAGCCATACGCATCAGAGTTGTACCCTATCTTTCGATTACCGTCAAATTTGATTACATTAACTGCTCCAATTAATTTAGCTTCGGGCGAAAGTTCGTCCAGGAAAGGAATAATTGCTTCTTTATAGGGAACGGTCACATTTAACCCTAAAAAACCGGCACTGAGAACATCTTTAACTTCATGAATATCGTTCAATTCTACATTCTCATATGTCCCATCGATGCCTTTTTCTTGAAAATAAGTTCCGAAAAAATTCCTAGAGAAGGAATGTCCCAGTTTTTTTCCTATGAGCCCAAAACGCCGCGTCATTTGTTCAGCTTACTTTTAGCAAAACTTAAAATCATCGGCAGGATAGAAACAAAGATGATTCCCAAGCACACGAGATCAATGTGCTCTCTGATCCACTCCACTTCTCCAAGCATGTATCCGGCGACGGTCAAACCGAAGATCCAGAGAAATCCACCCAGAAGATCAAACAGGAAGAACGTACGGTAATTCATTTTTCCTATACCCGCTGCGAAAGGAGCAAAAGTGCGAACAAACGGAACAAAGCGCGCCATGATGATTGCTTTTACCCCGTTCTTTTCGAAAAATTGCTCTGTTTGATCGAGGTATTTCTTATTTACCAGGGAGCGATCCTTGATCTTCCAACTAAAAATACTCAATCCAATCTTTCGGCCTATCCAGTAGTTGGAATTATCTCCTAGAACCGCAGCGAAAAACAACAGCAGTAAAAGTTTCACTAAATCCAATTCTCCTGAAGCTGCAAACAATCCTGCCGTAAAAAGTAAGGAATCACCAGGAAGAAATGGCATTGCAACCAAACCTGTTTCTATAAATATTACCGCGAAAAGGATGACATAAATTGCCGTTCCATACTGTTCAAAGATCCACTTGAAATCTAGATGGATAATGTGTTGAAATAATTCGATCATGCGTTCATTGAATTAAGCGACCCAAAGGTAGCACTTTAGGTCTGATCAACGCACTTTTACAGAAACAGTGAGCGTGAACTCAGCAACCACGTCGTTTTCCGAATTATAAGCCAGTACCCTGACAGGTTGATTCACTCTTTCTCCGGATGACTTACTTTGGAGAACCGCAGCTTCCACAAGTGCCCCATCGATGCTTTTAAATACAATATGACTTTCCGCTCTTTTCAGAAAATTTGCCTGCATGTCTTTGAAAGCAAATGAAACTTTCAACCCTAATTTTTCGGCAAAATAAAAAGCTTGAATTCCTCCGGAAATATCTGCTCCCACCGCTAATGCTCCAAAATACATGGACTTCAAATGATTCTTCGTTCTTCGTCCCAACTTGATACGGACCACTGCTTCCCTCTCATTCAGTTCGAGAAGTTTAGGCCGAACATACCCTACCAGGGGAATTTTGAAAAATCCCAACAGGAAAAGCATCCAGCGCATTTTTGTCAATGAGTTATTTTGCTGCGCCATATCCCTGTTTAAGTTCATTTACGATAGCTGCTACGGAGCGAATGGCATGCACATGTTCAATGGAAGGTCCTGCGCACCAAACCGTTTTATAAGTAGAACTGAATGCTGCCTTTTGAAGACTCTTCATGCCTCTAAAAAAGACAAGTGCTTTCACCCATTTTTTCAGGCGTTTATTTTTGTTCAGCATGCGTTCGAACCAGTTTTGCTTCGTCCCAACCTTCTGCACATATGGGGTATTGATCACTGTACAAGGTGTTCCTGAAAGTTTGGTGGTCATCACAATATCCTTTGCGCCGTATTCCAAGCATGCCTGCTTGTATTCTTGAGAGACATCAGCTTCCTCCGTTGCAATGAACACACTCCCCATGGATACGCCTGCTGCGCCTAATTCGATCATTTTCCGAATCTCTTCCCCTGTACCTACTCCTCCTGCAGAAATCACCGGAATCTTGCATTCGGCAACTAATTCGGGAATCAATTTTTCATATGAGATCTTTCCTGCGTGACCACCGGCTTCTTTGTTTACAGCTATTACAGCGTCAGCCCCTAAGGATTCTACTTTCTTCGCGTAAGAGACATCCGTCACATCACAAAATACTTTCACGCCAACTTGGTGTGCTTCGCGAATAGTATGTTCAGGAGAACCAAGTGAAGTAATAATGTAATCCACTTTTTCTTCGCAACAGATCTGCAATTGTTCTTTGTAGAGAAAGTTTGATTTATTGACGATCAGATTAATCCCAATTGGACCGTCAACTGTTTCTTTCATTCGCCTGATTCCTTGACGCAATTCATCCGTAGAGCGGTAATTGAGTGCCGGAATAGCTCCCGTTATCCCATTTTTCACTCCTTCAATGATCATTTTCTCATTGGAAACCAAAAACATTGGGGCCATTATCACGGGGAAATCAATTCCAAGTAGCTGACAAAGCGCAGGCCTATTCTTTGTGTGTGACATGGTTCAAATATAGGGGTTTTTACTATGCGTACAGAGCTTTTATTATAAAAAAAGAGTAAAGAGAAATGAATAAAGACGATTTGATATCCAGTGAATCCTATCTCATTAAGGATTTTGAATCAATCATTGATCCTTGTTCAGTTCGGCAAGCTCACTGCAAGCCTTGTTCTTTGTTCCTTGTTCCAATTCAATATTGAAACTACCTTTGCATCATGACCAAAAAACAAGCATGGATTCATGCCTTGCGTTTGCGCACCTTACCGCTTTCACTATCGGGAATTATTCTGGGGTCGGGAATTGCAGCCTCTCAAGGATTTTGGGATGTGAAAATTTGCGGTCTGGCACTTTTGACGACGGTTTTATTTCAAATTCTTTCCAATTTGGCGAATGATCTGGGCGACAGTCTCAAAGGAACGGACAATTCGGAACGGATCGGTCCTATGCGAAGCGTACAATCCGGGGTTATCTCTATTCCGGAAATGAAAAAAGCGATGGTACTAACTGCTACTCTGAGTTTTATTTTGGCCGGTACCCTGATTTATTTTGGAACACAAGCACTTCCTAAAAATGTCATTTACACTTATGTCATTCTGGCAATTTGTTGCGTGATCGCGGCTATTACGTATACTGTGGGTAAAAAAGCCTACGGATACCATGGTTTGGGTGACCTGATGGTCATGCTTTTTTTTGGCGGCGTGAGTGTTCTGGGGGTTTACCCTCTTTTCTCCAAACAGTTCGACTGGTATCTTTTGCTTCCAGCCTTTACCATTGGAAGTTTTAGTACGGCAGTTTTGAATCTCAACAACATGCGCGACCGAATCAATGACGAGCGATCAGGCAAAAACACGCTTGTGGTGATGATGGGACCTAACCTTGCGAAAGTTTACCATAGTTTCCTCATATTAGGTGGAATTGCTACGGAAGCAATTTATACCTACATGATTGGGAAACCTATCGTTTGCTTGGGACTCTTACCTTGCGTAATTCTGTTAGTGCATGTGCGAAAAGTGATGTCAACCACGGATCCCAAAGCATTTGATCCGGAATTGAAAAAAGTGGCTTTATCCACGTTCGCATTTTCCATTCTTACAGCCATTTTACTTCAACTATGAATTGTTGGGTAGAATTTGTAGATCTTCAATTTATCCGTCCTGCAGGTACCAGTCGTGGTATTTTACATTCCAAATCGAGCTGGATCTTACATGTCAGTGATGGAGAACATACCAGCAAAGGAGAGATCAGTGTGATACCCGGATTGTCTCCAGAGTACAAGGACAGGGAGAGCTTTGAGGAGAAGATACGGGAGGTGTGTGCTTGTATAGAGCAAAGATCATCCTTCGACGAGCTCAGGAGCCAAACGGAACAAGGACTCGAACTTTGGGAGGGTTATCCGTCGATTCGGTTTGGGGTAGAGACGGCGTTGCTGGATCTGCAGCATGGTGGAAGAGGTGTGTACTTTGACAATGCCTTTGCAAGAGGAGAAAAAAAGATTCCCATTAATGGACTGGTGTGGATGGGTACACCAGATTTCATGGAAGAACAGATCGAACAAAAACTGAAGGACGGGTTTTCGACCATCAAAATGAAGATCGGAGCCATAGAACTTGAAAGCGAACTTTCTATTCTTCGGTCCATACGTGAACGCTACTCTTCCAAAGAACTGACGCTTCGTGTGGATGCAAACGGTGCATTTAATAAAGATTCAGCACTGTCAGTACTTGAGGGACTTGCCAAATTGGAGATTCATTCCATCGAACAACCCATAGCAGTCGGACAAATCGAAGCCATGCGTGACTTGTGCAAAAATACTCCTGTACCTATCGCTCTCGACGAAGAACTGATCGGAATTAACTCACGTGTGGAAAAAGAAATCCTCCTCGAAACGATTCGTCCGCAATACATCATTCTCAAACCCAGCTTGCATGGTGGCATTTCAGGAACAAAAGAATGGATCCGAATTGCCGAAGAAAAAAGCATTCCCTGGTGGATGACTTCCGCCCTTGAATCCAATATTGGATTAAACGCGATCTGTCAATTTACAGCTGAATACGAGAATGACTTACCACAGGGACTTGGTACAGGGTCGCTTTACAAGAATAATTTTCAGTCGGAACTATTGGTTGAAAAGGGAGAGATTTATCTCAAAAAAGACTAAATCCACACTCTTATCTCGCACACTCATCCTGTATCCTAGTATCTATCCTTCTTACCGAACCACGTTTTCTTGCCTTTCTTCTTGGCTGCACCTACTTTTTGGTCGGTAGTGGGTTTTGGTTTTTTCTGTGAAGCATTGCGATCATTTCTCGGTGGACGAGCAGGTCGTTCTTTTTTGATGATCTCAAATACCTCCATCGGGTACGGGTGACTGTCGATCACTTCAATCTGCTGATGGATCAGTTTCTCAATATCCTTTAAATAGGCCTTTTCTTCAAAGTCGCAAAATGAGATTGCATTCCCTGAATTTCCTGCGCGACCGGTCCTTCCGATACGATGTACATACGTTTCAGGAATATTCGGCAATTCGTAATTGATTACCAGTTCCATTTCCTCTACGTCGATTCCACGAGCAGCAATATCTGTGGCTACCAGCACGCGAATGTTCTTTTCTTTGAAATTGTTCAAAGCGCGCTGACGGTTATTTTGAGATTTATCTCCATGAATAGCATCCGCTTTCACTCCTTTTCGAACGAGTCCTTTCGCGACACGATCCGCACCGTGTTTTGTTCGGGTGAAAACCAACACTGATTCAGCGGTATGCTCCTCCAATAGATCAGAAAGCAAGGCAGGTTTGTTTGTCTTATCGATAAAATAAACCACCTGACCCACTTTTTCCGCTGTCGTAGAAACGGGTGTAACCTCTACCCTTAGCGGATCCTGCAAAATAGTTCCTGCAAGTTTTAAGATATCAGGTGCCATTGTTGCAGAAAAGAACAAATTCTGACGTTTATCCGGAAGGGCTCGAATGACTTTGTTCACGTCGTGGATGAATCCCATATCAAGCATACGGTCCGCTTCATCCAGGACAAAGATCTGCAAGTCCAATAAAGAAATGTAACCTTGTGTCATGAGGTCTAGTAATCGACCGGGAGTAGCTACAAGGATATCCACGCCTGCCTGCAAGGAATTAACCTGCGGATTTTGATTTACCCCACCAAAAATAACGGTGTGTTTCAGTTTCAAATGTCGCCCGTAAGACGCTAAACTCTCGCCGATCTGGATTGCTAATTCGCGTGTTGGTGTAAGTATCAGCGAGCGAATCTTTCGTTTTCCCTGAAATGATTGATCAGCCAACTGCTGTAATATGGGAATGGAAAATGCTGCCGTTTTGCCGGTACCCGTTTGAGCGCAACCTAGTACATCGGTTCCTTTTAACACATAGGGGATCGCTTGTTTTTGTATCGGTGTTGGGGTGGTATACCCCTCTTCTTCAATAGCCCGAAGAATGGGTTGAATTAAATTCAGTTCTGTAAAATGCATTAATAGTAAAAATGATCAGAAAATATTTTGAAGATCAAAGGAGATTCTGTAGTTGAGTACAAAGGTACGATAAAATGAACGATAAGCTCAGATTATATCACGTGCGATGAATCAATTATTCATTCTCTTCAATCCTATCCTCTTTCGAACAGCATCAATCTCCATAACCTGCACTTTTACATGTTCGTGCAAAGAAATAAACTTCGTCGGATCATCCACATATTTATCCGCCAACTGTGATTTATGAATCAAGCCATTTTCTTTAATCCCGATGTTGACAAAGGCCCCAAAAGCTGTCACATTAGTCACGATTCCGGGTAAGATCATTCCTGATCTAAGATCTTCTATTGAACGTATGGCTGAATCGAATTCGAGAACCTTTGCCTTTTTACGCGGATCCAAGCCCGGCTTCTTCAATTCGTTTATCACATCCTGAAATGTGTAGGTATCCACCTCGGGAAAATCGCTTTTCTGTAACTGATCGACCACCTCTTTCTTTCCAACTAATTCAGAAATCTGAACTTCTAACTTTTTTGCCATTTGTTCCACCAATTCATAGCTTTCCGGATGGACCGCTGAATTATCCAATGGATTCGTTCCATTCTTTATGCGCAAGAATCCTGCGGCTTGCTCAAATGCTTTATCACCTAGGCGTTTTACTTTTTTCAATTCGGATCTCGTGTTAAATCCGCCATTTTCTTTTCTGTATTGCACAATATTCTCGGCAAGGCTTTCCCCCAAACCGGAAACATAACGCAGCAAATACGGAGAAGCTGTATTCAGATCCACTCCCACATTGTTGACACAAGAGATTACCACGTCATCCAGGGCATCTTTAAGGAGAGATTGATCCACTTCATGCTGATACTGCCCTACGCCAACCGACTTCGGATCAATCTTAACCAATTCTGCCAACGGATCCATTAGCCTTCTGCCTATAGAAACCGATCCCCGAACGGTGACATCAAAATCCGGAAATTCCTTTCGTGCAACTGTGCTGGCAGAGTAAATGGAAGCCCCATCCTCCCGCACTACAAACACTTCCAATTCTCTGTCGAACCGAATTTTCTTAATTAGCGCTTCAGTATCTCTTCCTGCTGTACCATCACCAATGGCAATTGCATCAATTTTATAGGCTTGTACCAATTGAGTAATTTTAGTCATGGCTTTATTTTTCTCATTTTGAGGAGGATGCGGATAGATCGTTGCGTTATTCAATAAATTTCCTGATTCATCCATACACACCACTTTGCACCCTGTTCGAAAGCCTGGATCGATCGCTAGGATTCGTTTACTTCCAAGTGGTGGAGCCAAAAGCAACTGTCTCAAATTGGATGAAAATACACGAATGGCCTCCGTATCTGCCTTCAATTTTGCTTCATTGAGAATCTCACTCTCCAGCGAAGGTGCCATTAATCGTTTGTAGGCATCTTTGCATGTATCGGCTACTAATCTTGAACAAGCATCATTTCCCTTTACAAAAAAACGTTCTAATAGTTCGATAGCTTCTTGCTCTTCAGGCAAGGCTTTCATGGTAATGACTCCTTCCTTTTCCGCTCGGTGCATCGCTAAAAAACGATGCGAAATGCACCTGGAAAGGGATTCTTTCACATCAAAATAGTCTCGGTATTTAGATCCTTCCTCTTCTTTACCTTTGACCATTTTGGTAACTAGTATTGCTTTACGAGAAAAAAGAGTCCGAACTCTATTTCGGGCAGCACCATTTTCGTTGATCCATTCCGCAATGATATCCAACGCACCTAGAATTGCCGCTGATTCATCTTCGATATCCCCTTTTAAAAACCGCTCTGCCATTTGCTCAGGATCACCACCTCGCTGCGACATGATCATTTTCGCCAACGGTTCCAAACCTAGTTTACGCGCTTTTTCACCACGTGTTTGTCGTTTTTGCTTGAATGGGAGATAAATATCCTCAAGAATGACGGGGTCAAAGCAGGTTTCAATCTTCTCGCGAAGTTCGGGAGTCATTTTACCTTGCTCCTCTGCCGCTGAACAGATTGTTTGTTGTCGCTGGATCAATTCATCATATTTTTTGGATGCATCCCGAATTGCCGCAATTTCAACCTCATCCAATCCTACTGTCATTTCTTTCCGGTAACGTGCAATGAAGGGAATCGTAGCTCCGTCTTCCAACAGTTTCAAGGTGTTTACTATCGACCTTTGCTGAAGGCTTGTATGTTGAAGGATGTATTCGTTTTTGTTCATTAGAAAAGAAAATTTAAATTTCTTTTAATATTGTCCTTTTCACTCCGTGGCTGCTCCGCGGTGTCTTGACACAAAAGAACGAAAAAGTCAAGACTCAATTAAGCCATTAGAGGAATTAAAATGGCTATTTGAAATTAGACTTTATATTTTGGTAGGTGACAATCAATCCGTAATTTACACATCCAATTTCACGAAAATGAATAAATTTTTAGCAATAATAGGTTTTATCACCCTAAGCGCCTTTATCTATTCGACCTCCATTGAAAAAGGTCGAGCAAGTTATTATTCATCTAAGTTTGAAGGAAAAAAGACGTCATCCGGCGAAATCTTCAGACAAGACAGTCTGACGGCAGCCCATAAAACACTTTCATTTGGCACTATGGTAAAAATTACCAATCTTAAAAATGATTCAACAGTAATTGTTAGAGTCAATGACAGACTCAGTAAGAATTCCAGGCACAGCATTGACGTTACACTTCGCGCCGCAAAAACACTTAACTTCGTTCATGACGGGATCACAATCGTCACCATTGAAAAATTAAACCGATGAAAAAGATCATTATTTATTCAACCACCCTCTTAACCTTGACTGCTTGTAATCCAAAAACCACTGAGGCATTTGAAATAAAGAAAACTGAAACACCTCTTCCGGAAGGAGCAATTGCAGAGGGCAACTCACTATATCTTGCTCACTGTGGAAAGTGCCATGACCTACCTGTCATATCCAAATACTCCAAGGAAAAGTGGCAAAAAATTGTTCCATCTATGGCGAAAGAAGCCAAATTAGATGCAACTCAAGAAAATAAGATCCTTTCTTTCGTTAACTGGAAACTGCAACAGCAGTAAGGCGTGCAGCTAAAAACCTTTTTAAAACTCATGGGCGGAACCATCGCACTTGGCACAACGGGAGCACTGAGCTCTTTTGCGTCACAATTTACAGAAACAGATACGATCATGCCGGTTCTATTCGTTGGACATGGGTCACCAATGAACGGAATTAAGGACAACGCCTTTTCACAGTATTGGAAGAAATTAGCAACTGAAATTGCTAAGCCAAAAGCAATCCTTTGTGTTTCTGCGCACTGGTTGACAAAAGGAACGTTTGTAACGGCAACGGAAAAGCCCGCTACGATCTATGATTTCGGTGGTTTTCCGCAAGAACTATTCGCTGTAGAATACCCTGCACCGGGAAATTCTGTTCTGGCGAAAGAAACTGCTGAAATGATCACAAAAACGTCTGTTGGACTAGACACCGACTGGGGCATGGACCACGGCACCTGGACCGTCCTCCTTCACATGTATCCGGAAGCAGATATTCCTGTTTTACAACTCAGCATTGATTATTATCAACCGGCACAGTATCACTATGAACTGGCCCAACAACTTCAGTCCCTTCGCAAAAAAGGGGTATTAATTGTCGGGTCAGGTAATATGGTACATAACCTTAGTATGGTAGCTTGGGATAAACTGGACGAAGCGTTCGGATTTGACTGGGCGCTAGAAATCAACGAAATTTTCAAGAAAAAGATCCTAGAAAAAGATCATGCCGCACTGATCAAGTACAACACTTTGCATGAGGCATGGTCTCAAGCCATTCCTACACCGGACCACTATCTGCCATTGATATATGCACTCGGATTGAGCAATAAAAAAGATGAAGTTTCCTTTTTTAATGATCAGCCCTTGGCAGGATCCCTCACCATGACATCGGTTCGATTTGGTTAACAACTACATATTCATGAACACTATTTTTTCTGATCTTAAAATCGTAGATCTTTCCACTGTACTTGCAGGCCCGTCAGTAACTACCTTCTTTGCGGAATTAGGGGCCGAAGTGATCAAGATCGAAAACAAGAAAAAACCGGATGTCACTCGAAGCTGGAAACTGCCTGATGAAGATCCCTCCTCCCCCGTTTCTGCTTATTTTTCCTCAGTGAATTTTCGTAAAGATTATCTTGAACTCGATTTAAACGAAGCTTCAGATCGTCAGGAACTGTTCGATTTGGTCAAAAATGCAGACATCCTGGTTTCGAATTTTAAAATGGGAGATGAAGAAAAACTTGGCGTGACAGATCAGCAATTACGCAAGGTAAACCCCAAACTTATCATCGGGAAGATCAGTGGGTTCGGATCCAATAGTGACCGTGTTGCCTACGACTTGATACTACAGGCCGAAACCGGATTCATGTCTATGAACGGAACTCCTGAAAGCGGTCCGGTAAAAATTCCTGTAGCATTAATTGATGTGCTTGCGGGACATCAGTTAAAAGAGGGACTACTAATAGCATTGTTTGAACGTCAAACGAGAAATGTTGTTAGATCCGTTTCTGTTTCACTCTATGACGCAGCGATATGCAGTTTAATGAATCAGGCTTCCAATTACCTTATGGTCGGACATATTCCTCAGCGCATCGGAACTTTGCACCCGAACATAGCGCCCTATGGAGAATTATTCAAAACAAAAGATCAGCAACTCATAACTTTAGCTGTAGGAAGCGATCATCAATTCAAGAAACTATGTGAACTATTGAATGTCATTCTTCTAGCTGAAGATGCACGATTTAGACACAATTCAGATCGAATAAGTAACAGAGAAGAACTGTTTGAACTTTTAAAACCTGCCATTGAAAGCCGGAACGCCGATGAAATCCTTCAATTACTAATGAAACAAGGTGTTCCAGCAGGAAAACTTAAGGATCTAAAAGATGTATTTGTTGAAGAAGAAGCTCAGCGTCTAATTTGCCAAGAGTCAATCGATGGAAAAGACACAAAACGAGTAAGTAGTATCGCGTTCAAGGTCTCATCTTAATATTGTCGTTTATAATTAATGTGACGCAATGTATTTTACTGCTGACAATAAGAACATAACAGATCCTTATTCGATCCTCAATGCTAAACTTGGATTTAAAAAGGATATCAAACACTTTACAGTTGATGCGTATTTCGGATTGAACAACATTACCGGAAGACAATATTACAACATGGTTTTCGTAAATCAACTACCTGATTATTACATACCTGCGATTAAAGATATGAATTGGTTCGGAGGACTGAATTTGAAGTATAGGTTGTGAGGTTCACCTCCTTGAGCGCATACGTTCTCCTACTTTTTTTGTTATGAGATCAAATACCAATTTTGCGTCCCGTTCATTCAGCTTTCTACCGAACCGAACGGTCTTACCCTTATATTCAAAATCAATGCGTTCTCCACCGGAAATCCAAGGCGAAGATTCCCAGACAGCTTGAACGGATCCTTCTTTCGGTTGTTCCAAGCTAAATTTTTTAATATTCTCAAAATAGTAAGGGATCGACCGGCCATACTTTCGTATAGATCGTTTGTAATGCAAGGCTACCTCATCGATTTTGATGAGTTCCTTGCCCCACAATATCCAAAAAAGTGAACGTGATACCCTGAACGCGTAATAGAACCAAAAAGCTAAAAACACCCACAGAATAATTTTTTCTTTATCGTTGAGCTTAAGAAAAAAAAGTGCCCATAAAACAGTAACGCCAATCGTCATCCACATAGCTACCCACGCCCCCATCAATCCTGTTACCCAAGTTTTCTTTTGGGGATAAATAACCATGGTAATGCGGTTTTTTTCATCCACGAAACTAACTCGATCACCAATCCATTTCATGAGGTAAAATTACATAGAAAATGCCCGAAAAATTCGTTTCGAACATTTTCATATTGATCTAATCAGACGTTGAAGAATTGATTCTTATTGTCCGTACAGTTAAAAAAAAACGGTAACACCTTCGCTAAACGTTACTTGAAATAACGAAAATCCTGTCCTTGCTTTATGCTTTTTACAGATTCAATAATTAGACGAATCGTATCCTCTACATCCTCTTTTCGAACCATCTCAACTGTAGTGTGCATATAACGAAGTGGAAGAGAGATCAATGCGCTTGAAACCCCTTCGTTGGAATAGGCGAAGGCATCGGTATCCGTACCCGTTGCTCGAGATGCAGCTGCCCGCTGAAAGGGAATTTTATTCTTTTTAGCAGTTTCAATAATTAACCTCAAGAGATTATTCTGTACCGCCGGCCCATAAGTAAGAACAGGTCCGTCACCCGACTTCTGATCTCCATTTTCGATCTTGTCGACCATTGGTGTATAGGTGTCATGACAGACATCAGTAACAATTGCCACATCCGGTTTTATCTTTCGCGCTATCATTTCAGCTCCGCGAAGTCCGACTTCTTCCTGAACAGAATTCACAATGTACAACCCAAATGGCAATTTTACTTTAGTTTCTTTTATGAGTCTGGCAACTTCTGCGATCATAAATCCCCCGACTCTATTGTCCAACGCCCTACCAACATAACGATTTTTATTCAGGATCATGAACTCATCTTCAAATGTAACCACACAGCCCACATGTACTCCCAACTTTTCAACTTCCTCTTTAGAGTCACAGCCGCAATCCAAAAAAATATTTTTCATACTTGGTGTTTCCTCTTTTTGTTGACGCATATGAATTGCCGGCCAACCGAAAACTGCTCTAACAATTCCCTTTTCCGTGTGTATATTCACCCTTTTAGAGGGTGCAATCATATGATCAGAACCACCATTTCTGCGAAGATAGATGAACCCATCTTTGGTAATGTAATGCACAAACCAAGAAATTTCATCTGCATGGGCTTCTATAACTACTTTGTAATTTGCCCTAGGATTAATCACCCCAACGACAGAACCGTAATTATCGGTGAAATATTCATCCACATATGGTCTAATATACTCCAACCAAATTCGCTGGCCGTCAGACTCAAAACCCGTTGGACTAGGGTTATTAAGATAGGCTTGTAAAAACTTTTCAGATTTAGTGGTAATGATCTTTTTCATGGACAATAAACTTTTAACGCATTAGTGTAATATTCCCCTTTACAATTGACTCCTTACCATCAATACAAATGGCCTTTAAGTAAAAATCATAAACATCCGGATCGAGTGGCCTTCCCCTAAACATGCCATCCCATCCAATCATTCTATCCATGGACTCAAAAACCATCTCACCCCAGCGATTGAATACCCTAAAGACCATTCCTTCTATCATCGGTCCTCTCACGAACAGCACATCATTTTCATTATCCCCGTTCGGGGAAAACGCATTGGGAACAAAAATAAAAGGCTCGTCACAAATAAAAGTGAAGGACTTAACAAATGCAGTATCAGATCTTTTACAAATTCCATCACTTACGGTTAATTTATAAAGTTTGTCCTCCTGAATTGTCGTTGTGGTTGATTGCATGGAGGGATTCGTTAAATCATCACTCGGTGACCAGTTGTAACTCATCAAACCTGAAGGTTGACCTGATAAGGTAATGGTAGTCCCAACCGGCACGTTGTATTGAGATGCCGACGCAATCACTGCCCCAGGAGGAAGTGTTCCAACACTAATAAAAATAGAATCTTGAACTAAACATCCGTTTGAAGCAGAGCCCTTGACATTAATATATTGCGAAATGGTTGGTTTAACGATAACCTGAGCTGACGTTTCACCCGAAACAATAAGTGAGTCAGGCCCCCAATCATATGTAAATAGGAACGATGGATTTGTATTCAGGGCTGTTATCACTGTTTCTTCTCCCGGACACAAAGAATCCTTTCCACTTAATTTAATGGAGGAACTGATGAAATTTACTTCGATACTATCCACCTCATAACATCCGGGATTAACTGCCTTCACATAGTAAACTTTAGATCCAGAAGGAGTTATCTGCATTACAGAATCCTTCAACACCGAATTGAGGGTATCACTAAAATCTGAATATGAAGACCAAACAAAATGATCAGCCGTTCCTTTTGAATTAGCCGTCAGTTTAATGGGAACAGGCGCACACAACTCTACATCAGGACCTGCAGAAATCAGGATAGAATCGGTAACAGTTATTGAGATAACTGCTGTATCCGTCAAAAGACAAACACTATCTTTAACATATAGGTAAATATTGTATAACCCCGGCTTATTATAAGTTACAACAGGATTAAAAATAACTGATGAGGTATCTCCATTTCCAAAATTCCAAAGATAAGAATCTGATTTAGTGGAAAAATTATCAAGTTTAACACTAAATGAAGCACATCCAATAGTCTGATCGGCAATAAATTCGGCTTTTGGAATTAACTGAAAGTCAAACTTAAAAACAAGATTATTACAGTTAGTGCTCAAGTTGCTGTTCGACCAAACTCCCTGTGTTGTTGGGAAATCAGAATAACCGCCACAGCCGCCACAGACGGATTGATAAACAATTCCGTTTTTATCAAACCGGGACGTTCCACCATCCACATGTTCTTCAGCTTGAGCACCACCCAAATAGGTACCATAAAGCATATAATTAAAGGACTTATCTATGACTAACAAATAAAAATCAAAACCATTAGGTGGGTTCAACTGAAAAGCATTGGATGTCACCGGCATACCATTTAAAGGAGTTGACTGTAATATATTAGCTCCCCAACCGGACACGTACATGTTTCCACAAATGTCCACAAGAAAAGCGGATGGCGAAATATTGAATGAGGGAGATCCGTTCCCGAAAACAGTAGATTTAAGATTGGTCGTAAGTGATGAATCCAGTTTAATCACGAACTGACTGCTTCCCGGATTAACAAATAGAGCGTTTTTCACAGGAAATTGCCCACCAGTCGACTGCCCAATAAGAAAGATATTGTCATTTCTGTCTATTTCAACAAAAAAGCATTGATCATAATTAGACATCCCAACATAGGAGGCAGCGATGATCGATGAAGCTAAGGGATTCAGTTTAACAACAAATCCGTCGGTTTTACCACCACCATAGGAAGATTGCCAAGAACCAGAGGTGCCAATTAAGTTTTGAGAACAAGTTCCACCAGCAAATACAATATTAGCGCTCGAGTCAATCTTAACGGAATAGCAGGCATCGTTGTTGTTACCCCCGTAATAGCTCGACCATAGCAACGAAGAAAGGTTTGAGGATAGTTTAAACACTACCCCATCCTGCATTCCGGCATTGGAAGATTGAAATGCATCTTTTACTGGGAAATCTACCGATCGACTGCACGAAGCAACGATACAATTCCCCGCAGAATCCAACATAATCTCTCCTCTGAATGTATCACCGTAGTTGGAAGTAAGGGAATCATAAGCGAAAACAGAACTGTAATCCAACGAGGTAACCTTCGTATTTATTCCATCATTCGCACTGCCTCCCATATAGGTGGATCCAAGAAGGTTGTGACCGTTTGTACTTAATTTTGCAACATAGATATCTGTACCCTGATTTGTGAAATATACACCATTGTTGTAGAAATTAGCATTTGGAATACCCCCCGCATGGGACTTCTGATATCCATTCAGAATTGGGAAATCCAAACTGGATGTGACTCCGTAAATGTAAAGGTTATTCTGTTTATCGCAAATCAGACTATGTGCCGTTTCTGTACCTTGGTATTGATTTCCGCCCCCTAGATAGGTAGACCATAACATGGTACTTCCGTTTGACGAGTACTTTGACACAAACACATCAGAAATTCCATACGAAGGATTTGTTGGGACAGCAAAGTTAGACATCACATCATAGGCTTGATTATCAGGCATCGGATAAGCATTACCATAGACCACTCCGCCGGAGTAAGCCGTACCGTCGTAGCCATAAGTAGCGGTCATCCCAAAATTATCTGATATGGACCCAGAATAGGTAGCGAAGGCCAACACCGGATCAATTATCAACTCGAATGATGCGTCGTAATTCCCCAGATCATAAGACAAACGATTTTCTTTTAGCACAAAGGAACAAGGTATGTCAACCACTCTTCCATGAATAATCTGATAAGCATAAGGTTTCTGTTCAATAATTTGTCCAAGATCCGTATCGACAATCAAATTTCCGGAACCATCCAAGTGCAGTTTCCGCTGACCGGAATAGCTCATTTGAATCTGACCCGCATCTGCCTGGGGTCGCACATGGAACTCATATTTTAGATGAAGTTTATCTTCAACTAATTTAAGATCGATTCCTTTAAAAAAATCGCGTAATGTAGCCTCCTGATATGCGTGTACATCTGAAGCCCAAAAATCAGCATTTTTACCAATGAAATAGTTGTAATAATGTTCGGAGGGTTGATCTTTTTGGATGACCGAAACATCGTTCGAACCTTCAAAATTGAGATGCACCACTGTTTGCCTAAGTTTAGGTTCAGTATGCTGATCTTCAGGATGAGCATGGATTTTTTGTAGAGCCGAAAGATCCTGCAAGTGAAAGATAAATTTTCGTTGCTGAATCCATAAATTACCCCCAGAAAACGGAGCTTTGAACAACACCTGCTTAGGCCACTGACCTTTATTTTCCTGAAAGGCAAATCGCTGATCATGGATATGTTCGATATCCTGTGCATTGATTAACTCAGAACATAATACACCTAGAAGAATTAGGAACGAACGGAACATTCTCAAAATTTTGACACTAATATAAGGCATTTAAATACAAACACTATGATGTCACATGAATTAAACTAAGCGAAAATGACTATTTTAGTCGGTTCACAAGATATAATATAATAACAGCATAACAAGAATGCAGCAAAACAACCGAATCACGACTCTTTTTGGAATTCAGTACCCCTTGATTCAAGCCGGAATGATCTGGTGTTCAGGCTGGAAACTGGCATCGTCCGTTT
>JBIKYP010000044.1:0-19267 GCA_044355195.1 Crocinitomicaceae bacterium
TAGTAATCTCCTGTGAACGGGCGATCTGTAGCTTTGTTTATCAATACCCGCTCTTCTTGCGGTGTCAGTTCATTATATTTCATCGTATTCGATTTTTCCGTTTCTAGACCCTTTGGTTTCTCCTGTGCCCGGCACGCACCCAAAAATAAAAGAAGGATTATGCTTATTCCGAACTTCATACCTTTTTCTAGCCTATAACAATCAAACAGAGGAATTGTGCGAAGCCAATCCATCAGCTAACTCAAGAATCTTTAGAAGAGCTTTTTCTAATTGAGCGTTGGTTATACAATAAGGCGGATTGAGAAAGATCACATTTCCTAAGGGTCGCATTAACAGACCGTTTTCAATGAAGAAGTCGTAAGCATGATCCCTAACACCGGAAAAATACGTATTTCCTTCCCCTGTTTTCAGTTCGACAGCAAAGATGGTCCCCAGCACTCTGAGTGACTCAATTTGTGAATGTCTTTCAAAAAGATATGACTTTTCTGTGTAAAACTGATGGATTCGTTTAATATTTATCCAAGTATACTCCTTGTCAAAAATATCCAAACTGGCGCATGCTGCGGCACAAGCGATAGGATTTCCCGTGAACGAATGGCCATGAAGGAATCCTTTCGCCATCTCTTGGGAAAGGAAAGCATTATAAATCTCCTGAGTGGCAACTGTTAACCCCAATGGCAACACTCCTCCTGTTAATCCCTTCGAAAGACAGGTGATATCCGGTTTTTCCTGACAATAATCTAATGCAAACAGTTTCCCGGTTCGACCCCAAGCGGTCATTACCTCATCAAAGATGACAAGCACATGATGTTTACGCGCTATAGCGACTAGTTCATCAAGCCATTCAGCCTGATACATGCGCATACCAGCTGAACCTTGAACGAGTGGCTCTAGGATAAGCGCAGCAAATTCGCTAGTTAAAAAAAAGTTCTCTGCCTGAGATAGAAGCAATGACTTATTGGCATTATCCGGAAAATCCAGATAATCAACATCAAAGAAAAAATGCTCAAAAGGTTCGTTGAAATACCCTCTTTGTCCAACTGACATTGCGCCGAATGTGTCTCCATGATAAGCTCCGTCCAGAGCAAGAATTCTAAATTTTGGAGTTCCCTGATTATGCCAAAATTGAAAAGCCATTTTCAACGCCACTTCTACTGCAGTAGAACCATTGTCGGAGAAAAACACTTTTTCCAGCGGATCCGGAAGAAGTTTAGAAACCCTTTCGGCCAATTCAATTGCTTTTGGATGTGTAACTCCGGCAAAGATGACATGGTCAAGTCTTCTTACTTGTTCAGAAATAGCATTTGAAATATGTGGATTGCCATGACCATGTACATTCACCCACCATGAGGAATTACAGTCAATATATTCGTTTCCATCTTCGGTATACAGCAAAGCATCTTTTGCATGTGTAATCAACAAGGGCTCAGGTGCAGTTTGCATTTGTGTAAATGGATGCCACACATGAGTTTTATCCTTTCTAATCAATTCACTCATTTTCAAAATACGATTTGAATATGGCAGCCTGTTCTTGAATGAAGGTTGTATTCACCTTCTCTAACATGGGGATTCGTCCGATGACCCTCAACTGTGTAACATGAGAAATAATGGATTCCGTATGAGGATTCTGTTCTCCCACATAGACAATTCCCGCAATCGTTATGTTCCTTGATCTCAATGCCTCCACTGATAGCAACGTATGGTTGATACTCCCCAAGTAATGTCTTGAAACCAGTATCACCGGCAAATTCCAATGTTGAAAAAGATCAATATACAACAACCCATTGGTGTTTACCGGAACCATTAATCCACCTGCTCCCTCAATGATCAAATTCCCTGAAATATTTGGAATTTGAAAATCACTTGTCTGAATTGTTACACCGTCTATTTGAGCCGCAGCATGGGGCGACATCGGTTGATTCAATCTGTATCGTTCGGGTAAAACATTAACCGCATCATTGGTCCATTGATCCACTTTCATCGAGTCGGAGAAGTGAAGGTCGCCCGCTTGAACCGGCTTCCAGTATGTCGCTTCCAAGGCCTGCGCCAAAATTGCACTGGCAACTGTTTTACCTACATCCGTGCCGATACCTGAGATGATGAATTTCATTTTTTTGATTTGAATATTTGAATTTTACACCCCTATCTCAATTGTGCTTCCAACTTTATCTCTAGTTCTTTACGAATCTTATCCATAATAGCATCAATCTGATGATCTTTCAACGTAACTTCAGGATCCTGAAAAGTAAAAGACACCGCGTATGACTTCTTACCTTCTTCTAGATTTTTACCTTCGTACACATCAAATAAGCCAACCTCTTGCAATAACTTTTTCTCACACCCGCGCGCTAGGGTTTCGATTTCGGAAAAAGCAACAGTCTTGTTCAGCAATAGAGAGAAATCGCGGCGAACCGCAAATGTTTTAGGAAGTTCCTTGTATTTTATTTTAACCAGCTTGAGTGATTCGAGAAGAGCATCCCAGTCGAGATCTACGACAAAAACATCATTGCGCAAACCAAAAGTCTTCTTCATATCCCGGGTAATCCAGCCGATCTCACCTATTTTATGCTTCAGTAGTGACAATTGAACACCATCTTCAAGAAGTGTATCCTCCAAGGCTGTTTCCCTAAGAAAATCCATTAATCCAA
This sequence comes from Crocinitomicaceae bacterium, assembly GCA_044355195.1. Lineage (GTDB taxonomy): Bacteria > Bacteroidota > Bacteroidia > Flavobacteriales_D > Crocinitomicaceae > M0103. Next base: position 2,649 of record JBIKYP010000044.1, read on the forward strand.
GTCTTTGAAGAACATTTATCATAACTTGTTTGGCATCATAATACCCAACAACTCCTTTTGTCGCATTCCAGTTCTCCGTCTCCTTACTTCCCGTAAGCAAAAGTAACAAACGCTTATTCTCATGATAACCATTCGTATCCTTGTGATAAACTTTACCAAACTCAAACAGCTTAAGATCCGAATTTTGACGATTTTGATTGTGCTCAACCACTTGAAGCGCTCCAAAGATCAGCGATTGGCGCATGACATCAAGTTCCTGACTAAGCGGGTTCAAAATTTCTACATTACGTTCTCTACTAACTGATCCATTGCCTTGATTTATAGAGTAATGAGACCCGATCAAAGAATTGTTCATCATCTCAAAAAAACCTCTTCCAACGAGCATTTCACTAATAACCTGCTGCATTTTTTCTGGATCAGGGTCAGGAAACGAACCTATTGACGTATTGAGTTTATTTGGGATGTCTACGTTGTTAAATCCGTAGATCCTCAATACCTCTTCAATTACATCTACTTCTCTTGTCACATCAACACGATAGGCGGGAACTTGAAGCAAAACTTCTTTTCCACGATCTTCTTTTATAGTAATGTCCAAGGAAGTCAATATATTCAACACATCTTCTTTATGGAGGTCGTTTCCAATAACTCGATTGCATTTATCAAAATGGAAGAGAACTTCATGTCCCAAGATTCTGACAGGATAATGATCTTCAAGATCCATAGCAATCTCTCCTCCGGCAAGCTGCTGTATAAGCAAAGCGGCGCGTTTCAATGCAACCGGGATTAGATCCGGATCTACTCCTCGCTCAAAACGGAAGCTCGCATCCGTATGCAATCCATGTCCACGAGCGGTTTTACGAACGGAAATAGGATCAAAATAAGCGGATTCCAGAAACACATCAGAAGTATCCTCTTTTATTCCTGATTCCAATCCACCAAGCACCCCGGCAATACATAGATTTTCTCTCCCATTCGTAATCATCAAATCTGTCGAATGTAACTTACGCTCTACACCGTCCAGCGTAGTAAATTTATCGCCTTCATTTGCCGTTTTGACAACAATTTTACCGTTCAGTGACCGAGTATCAAAGGCATGTAAAGGAGTTCCCAGTTCACGCATGACGTAGTTGGTTACATCTACAACGTTGTTTATAGGTGATAATCCAACCGCTCTCAATCGTTTATGTAGCCATGACGGCGAAGGTTTTACGCTAACGTTTCTGATGGTTGTCCCACTATACCTCGGACATCTTTCCTTATCCTCAACGGAAATAGAAATTTTCAAGTCATTATTTGATTTATAATCTATTACCGAAGGAACCATCACCTTCAAAGAATCTTTTTGGTGAAAGTTCAAGTGCGCAACCACATCTCTTGCCACACCCAAATGTCCCAAGGCATCCGCACGATTGGGGGTCAAACCGATCTCCAAACAATAATCATCATCCAATTCAAAGACTTTAGCAAGCGGTGTGCCTGCATCCAACCCCGGATCGAGCACCAAGATTCCATCATGTGCCGAACCAATACCCAGTTCATCTTCTGCACAAAGCATTCCGAACGATTCAACACCTCGAATCTTAGAAACTTTGATCTTAAAATTTTCCAATGAATTAGGATATAACATCGTTCCAACCAAAGCAACGGCCACCTTTTGACCTTGAGCAACATTTGAAGCTCCGCATACAATCTGCAAAGGATCTCCGCTACCCACAAAAACCTGTGTGACTTTAAGTTTATCTGCATCCGGATGTTTTTCACATGAAAGAACCTCACCAACAACTACACCCTCTAGACCTCCTTTGACAGCTTCCAATTTTTCAACACTTTCAACCTCCAAACCGGTATCCGTCAAAATTTTAGCAAGTTCATCAACGGAAATTTTGATGTCTGTATATTCTTTAAGCCAGTTGTACGATATTTTCATTTGTATAATTTGTTTTTAAGGCCATATGAAATAGCGACTTTTATTTGTTGGAATTTAAGCTCGTAACGAATCATGGTTATTTTACAGATACCCATCATTAAAACCCTGCGAATTTAAGAAATAAAGGATGAAAAGATGGTCACAGAGTCAATACGTAGAATACCCTATAAGATAGTTCTCTACGTAATCTTTGACCCCTTCTTCAAGCGTATGAAAAGGAGTTTCATATCCTTGTGAGATCAACTTGGACATATCGGCCTCGGTGAAATATTGATACTTATCCCTAATATCCTCCGGAGTATCGATAAAGCTAATCCGTTCCTCAATCCCCAAGCTTTTAAATGTGTTTTTAGTAAGATCAAGAAAGGTTCGCGCCTTTCCTGAACCAAGATTATAAATCCCGGATAAAGGCTTGTTCTCCATCAGAAAAAGAAGTACATTCACCACATCCTTGACATACACGAAATCACGAAGTTGACCTCCATCCGAATAATTCGGATTATGAGATCGGAAAAGTTTCATTTCTCCTGTGGAACGTATCTGATTAAACGCATGAAATATAACACTCGCCATTCGGGCTTTGTGATATTCATTAGGGCCATAAACGTTAAAGAACTTTAACCCTACCCAGAAAGGTGGTTCACTATCTTGCGACAACACCCACTTGTCAAAATCGTTTTTAGAATCGCCGTATGGATTAAGCGGTTTTAATTTTGAAATAACCTCATGATCATCTTTGTATCCGAACTCGCCTAAACCATATGTCGCAGCCGAACTGGCATAAACGAGAGGAATATTGAATCTTACACACGCTTCCCAGACTGCTTTCGAGTAATTTAGATTTAGTTCATCGAAAATGGCCACACTAAATTCGGTGGTATCTGTTCTTGCGCCGATGTGGAAAATAAATTCTACTTCTGTTCCAAAATCTTCAAGCCATTTCAGAAAATCCCTACGTCCAACTTTCGCAAGCAACGTTTTCCCAACCAGATTTACTTCTTTTTCAGTTTTCGAAAAATCATCTACCACTACAATGTCTGTATAGCCGGCATGATTCAATTTACTGACTAAACAACTCCCGATAAAACCGGCTGCTCCTGTAACGACAATCATTCTATCAACATTTTAATTTGAAGATTTGAGAAATTAAGGATTCGAAAATTCATTCTGCACCTAAACTCGACTTTTGAATCTTTAGAAAAGTCCGTTAATTTCAGCATCGATGGAGCTGATGATCTTACCGAGATCTTCCTGACTTTCGGGAAAACGATTATTATCCACGTCAACAATGAGTAATTTGCCCTTATCATACGTGGAAATCCATGCTTCGTAACGCTCATTCAACCTTTTGAGGTAATCTAATCGAATACTCTCTTCGTATTCTCTGCCACGCTGTTGAATTTGATTAACCAATGTTGGAACGCTTGCTCTCAAATAGATCAAAAGATCCGGTGAAGAGACGAAGGAATCCATCAGGTTGAAAAGCGAAAAATAATTTTCGAAATCACGGGTAGTCATTAATCCCATTGAATGAAGATTCGGTGCAAAAATGAAGGCATCTTCATATATCGTCCGATCCTGTATGACATTCTTTTCTGTTTCCTTAATCTCCTGAATTTGTGTAAATCGACTATTCAGATAATAAATCTGTAGATTGAATGACCACCGTTGCATGTCCTCGTAAAAATCATTCAGATAGGGATTCTGTTCTACATCCTCAAAATGCGTTTCCCAACCATAATGCTTTGCGAGCATCTTCGTAAGTGTGGTTTTTCCAGACCCTATATTTCCAGCGACAGCAATATGCATAAACCAAGGATTTTAGAGGGGCTAAATTACAACAATTGAAAGAACTAGCGGATGTTTTTAAAGGCGTATTTAAAAATTTTATCCCCGGTCCTAAAATAGTAGATGTCGCCGTCTTTTTTAAATTCACTAATTTGTTTTAATGGGAGTTTCATGCGTAATTTATCTCCTCCATCGAGATTTTGAACAACGAGTTCATCCCCAATAATCCAATAAAATCTTTCTCCGGAAGGAGAACAACTCATAACGGTGTCATAAGCATCCGCAAAAGTGGACTCTTTTAATAGTGTTCCATATATATCGAATTGATAATACTTGCCGGATCCAATAAGAAACAGATGACCATTTGATTCAAACAGCGATGTAATAACGGACAAGTTTAGTACCCCTTTAAGATTTCGCACCTCCTGAAACTGCATCTTTCCTGAGAGATCTATGAGAAGTAACCTTGAATTCAACTGATCCAGAACCCAAATCTTTTCGGACTGCGAAGAGGTGGTTACCAATGACGCATTTACGATGCCATAATCTGAAAGATCTACAAGATCTTCACTTATAGTAAGGGTATTATCCAACATACACAAAACCTGCTGATCTTCCGAAAAAAGGACTAATTTCATCGTATTGATAGGCATGATTTCCTTTACTTGTCCGAGGGATTTAATGCTTTGAGAAAATTTTTTAACTCCCGCAGAGTCGTACTTGGTAATCAGTCGATTGTGAACTAAATAAACATTCTGAAGAATATCTGCGCTCCATACGCCATCGTTCTCTACTTCATATTCTTTAAGTAATGTCCATGCAGATTGTGAATCCTGTGCTAATGGCGAAAACCAACAAATAACAAATAGTATGATTAAGCATCTCATATTGTTCCAATTTGTGAAGTAGTCAAAAAGTCTAAGAATTGCTCAATAAATTCACGATTATTCGAAAGTCTGAGAATTTTATTTTGTCCTCCCAATTTTCCTTTTGATTTTAACCAAGAATCAAACGAACCGATTTTCATCACCTGAATAACGGGTGCTTCAAGAACAAAATTCTGATATCGTTTGGCATCATAGTCCGAATTTAATCCCCTCAATTTTTCGTCCAACAAATTGCGAAAGCGTTCAATGTCGTCCGGCTTACGAATAAATTCAACAAACCACTCATGCGCACCTGATTCAACGCTAGTCATGAATTTTGGCGCCACAGAATACTCCTTAAGTACCGCCTCTGTTTTGGCACAAGCAAATCCGATTGCCTTTTCAGCATTATCTACAATCAACTCTTCACCGAATACGTTAATGTAACTTGTTGTGCGACCAGTAATTTGAAAACGATAAGGTTCAATAGATGTAAACCGAACTGTATCGCCTACAATGTACCGCCATAATCCTCCATTGGTAGAGATAACCAGCGCATAGTTCACTCCTAGTTTGACTTCTGAAATATCTATGACGGTTTTGGAATGGACACCATCAAAATCCTGCATTGGAATAAATTCGTAGAAGATACCATAATCCAGCATAAGAAGCATTTCATTTGAACTTACCTCATCTTGTATACCAAAAAAACCTTCTGAAGCGTTATATGTTTCGATATAATTCATTTCAGGATCTGGAATCAACTTTTGAAAGTGCGCACGATAAGGTTCAAAACTCACGCCTCCATGCATGAATAACTCAAGATTCGGCCACACCTCTTTCAAATGGGCTTTACCACTCAATTCAAGAATACGTTTTGCAAGCACCATGGTCCAGCTTGGCACACCCGCCAAAATGTACACATCCTCTTCGATCGTTTCACGAGCCATTCGATCAATCTTTTCTTCCCACTCACTCAACAAGGCTGTTTCCCTGGAAGGTGTGCGCCGTATCTCTGCCCACCAAGGTAAATTCTTCACAATGATCGCTGACAGGTCTCCAAAATAACTATCTGATGTGAGTTGATTGACTTGAGCGCTACCTCCTACGATCAGGTGTTTTCCGTTGTATAATTTGCGATTTGGCAAATTGTGGTAATACAAAGCCAACAAGTCTTTACCACCTTTATAATGACATTCTTCCAATGATTCTTTTGTAACCGGAATAAACTTACTACGCTGCCCTGACGTACCGGAAGATTTGGCAAACCATTTTGTTTCAGTGGGCCAAAGTAAATTTTGTTCTCCCTGCATCAATCTATTCACAAAGGGCTCCAAATCCGCATATTCCTGCAGCGAAACACGTTGCTTGAATTGTTCATAGGAATTCAGTTCATTGTAGCCAAAGCGTTTTCCCCATTCCGTATTTTTCGCAGACCAGATCAGTTTTTCCATCCATTCACGCTGCACCTCTACCGGATATTTTCGGAACAGATCGATCTGGTGGATTCTTTTTTTAATGATCCAGGAGAAAATGGAATTAAAAGGCATAGTTATTAATTCGAATCAAAGTAAACAAAAAAGCCGTTCACAACGGAACGGCTCGACATATTTTCCTTGAAAAGAGAATTAACCCCAAATCAAGATGGATGCAATAACAGCTAAAGCAAAAATGGTATAGATTGTTCCTAAAGCAGCTGTTGAACCTTCAAAGAAATTATCAGACATAACTCAAATTTTGACGAAATTAAACACTTAACTAAAATCAGTCTCTTGACCCAAGGATTCTCAACAATGACAAGAATAGGTTTACGAACAGGATATATAACTGTAATCCACCAATCAACGCCAACTTGCTTCGTTGAATTTCTGAAATAGCTGCATTCTCGGACAATCCCTTTAGCTGCTGCATGTGATAAGCTGTCAAGCCCGTAAATACAAAAACGCCCAGTACAGAAATGATAAAATCAAGCATGCTGTTTCCGAGGAAAATATTCACGATTCCCGCAATAAACATACCTATGAAAACCATGTAAAGTAAACTTCCGAACTTGGTGAGATCTGTTTTGGTAGTATAACCCAACACTGCCATTCCTGCAAAAGCACCTGCCGAAACGAAGAAGGTCATTGCGATAGCAGACAGTTTGTAAACTAGAAATATAGTACTCAGACTTAGTCCCATAAGCGCGGAATACGCAATAAATAAACCAAGCAATAAGCCTAGCGACAAACGTTCAAAGGCCCATTGAATTACCAAGCCAAGTACTACCGGAGAAAAAACAACTACCCACATAATCGGTGAGATCCCTGTTCCAGAAGCATTGATAAAATTCTTCGCAAAAAATTCAGGTGTTCCGCATGTGTAAGCGATAAGTCCTGAAATACCTAGTGCACCAAACATGTAACTATACACGTTTCGGAAAAATTCACGTGAGATTTCACGCGTATATCCATCTTGAGAATGAATGAAATTATTGTCCATCGTTAATGTAATTTTGCTTGTACTAAGTTAATAAATTCTTTTCTTGTTGCATCATTATTTAAAAATAATCCTGTAAAAGCGCTAGAGGTAGTAACAGAGTTTTGTTTTTGCACCCCGCGCATCTGCATGCACATGTGAGCACATTCAATGACAACTGCTACTCCTTTCGGATTTAAAGTGCGCTGAATACAATCTCTAATTTCGATAGTCAAACGCTCTTGAACCTGTAATCTGCGTGCATAAGCATCCACAACTCTTGGAATCTTGCTCAATCCCACAATTTTACCATCAGGAATATATGCAATATGTGCTTTCCCAAAAAATGGAAGCATGTGATGTTCACACATGGAATATACCTCGATGTCTTTAACAATAACCATTTCTGAATACTCCTCGTGAAAAATGGCCTGATTGATCAAATCATCCGGATTCAAACCATATCCATGAGTCATGTATTGCATGGCTTTCGCCACTCGCTCCGGTGTTTTCAAAAGTCCTTCCCTCTTCGGGTCTTCACCCAACTCTTTCAGAATATCTTCGTAGTATTCTGACAACCTAAAGGTCACGGCGTCGTTACACGTTTCTTCTTTCACAAAATTCAGTTCCATGAAGGGTAGAACATTTCAACACTAAAATGGTTCTTTTCCCCCATAATATTCAACAAAGTTATTTTCTGTTTCCACAAGTTTAATCTTAACTAATTCCCCACCAGCCCCAGCAATCGGTTCTTTTATACGCTCCCAGATCTGAATAGCCATATTTTCGGTTGATGCCAGTATTCCTTTCAAAAAGGGTACGTCAAGATTCAGGTTTTTATGATCCAACGGCTCGACCACTTCTTCTTTCAAAATGGAGCTTAGATTCTTAAGATTAATTACAAATCCTGTTTCAGAACTTGGTACTCCTTTAACAGTGACAAAAATTTCAAAATTATGTCCGTGCCAATTTTTGTTACTACATTTTCCAAACACCTCCATGTTTTTTTCTTCACTCCAGTCCTCGCGCCAGAGTTTATGAGCAGCGTTGAATGTTTCTCGCCTGGTAATGTAAATTTTGCTCACGGCATTAAATTATTGTGCAAAGATAATTGTTTTCTATAGAGTGGGGTTCGAGAGCCTCACCCCACTTTAGCGAAGGATTTATCTCTGTAAGCCATGGCTAATTCTGGCAGCTGCACATTTTGGCCGTTGATCAGTGCCTCTTTTTTCTTTCTTGTCCAACGCTGAACTTGTTTTTCACGATAAAAAGCATGATCAATTCTTGGATATTCCTCCCAATAAACAAGTTTTACAGTCAACCTCTTTTTTGTATGATTTGCGCCTTCGCCGGACGCATGTTGTGAAATTCTTCTTGCCAAATGCTTTGTGCTACCGGTGTAATTGCTTCCATCACTACATTCCAAAATGTACATCCATCCCATTCCCATATTTGATAATTCTTTTTGTTTGATAATTAAGTTAGTAAAAAAAACTGATAAAGCTGGGTTCGAGAGCCTCACCCAGCTTTAAATATTCTTCTGTTGACCGCGGGATCGAGAGCCTGACCCGGCATTCACAAATTGTGGGGTGAGGCTCTCGAACCCCACAATAAACAATCCTTTCGTAACTTTGCCCTATGGAAGAACGTCTCGACAAGATTCTGTTGCAACGCGAACTGGTGAGCTCAAGAGTTCGAGCAGAGCAGATGATTCGTGAAGTGGGGGTCAAAGTGAATGGTAAACTAGTCACCAAAACCGGAAAGAAATTTCCAATAGATTGTGAGATCGATATGATCGCTGAGGAAAATCCTTGGGTGTCGCGCGGGGCCTACAAATTACTTGAGGCTATTAAAGAATTCTCGCCTTCAATGGAAAAAGGTACATTTCTCGATATTGGCTCTTCCACTGGTGGATTCACAGAGGTCCTACTGCAACATGGCGCAAAAAAAGTATTTGCCATTGATGTGGGAACCAACCAACTGCATCCAAAACTTAGGTCAGATGAACGTATTGTATCGCTTGAAAAAACGCATGTTCGCGACCTAACCACAAGCCTTATTACCGAACTATGTGATGGATGTGTGATAGATGTTTCCTTCATTTCGCTCCAAAAGGTATTTCCGTTTTTACATCCCTTTCTGAAAAAAAAGGCTTGGGTCATCGCTTTGCTCAAACCACAATTTGAACTGGGCAAGGAAAATCTAGATAAAGGTGGCATAGTTAAAAACAAGCTCCTCTACCCCAAACTGATTGAACAAATTGGCAAAACAGGTCTTTTGAACAACCTCCAATTCGTACATCACGTTCCTTCACCAATTCTTGGCGGTGACGGAAACGAAGAATTCTTGCTGTATTTCGTTCGAATTTGACAGAAAAAGCGATTCTTTAGAACAATTCAAAATAAGGCTTTTCGTATTTTTGTACCAGCTATGACAGAAGGAAGCAAGAAACCATTTAGTGTGCGCGAAATAAGAGAGCAATTTCCTGCACTTCGTCAAACCGTTTACGGTAAGAATCTCATCTATTTTGATAACGGGGCAACTTCCCAAAAACCGCAAGTGGTACTGGATGCCATCAATCGGTATTATTCAAAGGACAATGCCAATATTCACCGTGGCGTGCATTTCATGAGTCAAAAGGCGACGACTGAATTTGAAGAAGCGCGCATCACGATTCAGAAATACTTGAACGCCAAAAAATCCGAGGAAATAATTTTCACGAAAGGAACAACGGATGGAATTAATCTGGTAGCCTTTTCTTTTGGAGAACTACTTAGCGAAGGAGACGAGATCCTGATCTCTGCAATGGAGCATCACTCCAATATCGTCCCTTGGCAGATGTTGTGTGAACGAAAAAAACTCGTTTTGAAAGTGGCTCCAATCAACAAAAAAGGAGAGCTGATCGAAGAAGAATTTGATAAATTGCTTACAAACCGAACCAAATTAGTTTCCGTAACGCATATTTCCAACACCCTTGGAACCATTAATCCGGTAAAGGAACTCGCTAAAAAAGTACATGCAGTCGGAGCAAAAATATTGGTTGACGGGGCACAGAGTATCCAGCATATGAAGGTGGATGTGCGCGATTTAAATTGTGATTTCTATGTTTTTTCCAGCCACAAGGTTTTTGGTCCAACCGGAATCGGAGTATTGTATGGCAAAGAAGATCTGCTGGATCGTATGCCACCCTATCAAGGAGGAGGAGACATGATCTCAAAGGTGACTTTTGCACGGACTACCTATAATGAGCTTCCCTACAAATTCGAAGCAGGTACTCCTCACATTGCAGGAGGGATCTGTCTCGGAGAAGCCATCCGGTTTTTGAATTCTCTTGACATCGAAGCCATTCAGCGACACGAAAAAGAACTGGCACATTATGCCCAAGACATGCTCGATACCTTTGAAGGAGTGCGCATTATTGGCGAGGCGAAGCAGAAAACATCGGTCGTTTCGTTTGTAGTGGATAAAATTCATCCTTTCGATATAGGAACGCTTTTAGACAAACAAGGAATTGCGGTAAGAACGGGACACCATTGTACGCAGCCATTGATGGATTTCTTCAAAATTCCTGGAACAGTGCGCGCGTCCTTTGCCTTTTACAACACCAAAGAAGAAGTGGACACGTTTATCGCTGCGGTTGAAAAAAGTATCAGTATTCTCAAATAAAGAACATCCATTACACACAATTGTTACCCAAAGGATGAACATTAACGATAAACAACAAGAGATCATTGACGAATTTTCCATCTACGATGACTGGATGGAGAAATACGAATACATCATTGAACTTGGAAAAGAGCTCGAACCCTTTCCCGAAGAAAAGCGAACCGATGACCGATTGATCGACGGATGTCAGTCACGGGTCTGGTTGTACACCGCTATAGAGAACGGAACGATGCGATTTCGTGCGGATTCTGACGCAATTATCACCAAAGGCATTATTGGTTTACTAATCCGTGTATTGAATGGTGAAACACCACAGACCGTGGCGAAAACAGATCTATACTTTATAAAAGAAATCGGTTTGCAAGAACATTTATCACCCACTCGCGCCAACGGTTTGTTAAGCATGGTGAAGCGCATGAAAATGGACGCACTAAAAGCCAGCGTAGAAGCGGCTAAAAATTAAGCATAGAGAAGATGGAAAACGAAATCGTACAAATTGAAAATAAAGTGGTTGAGGTACTAAAGACCATTTACGATCCGGAGATCCCTGTCGACGTTTTTGAACTTGGACTGATCTATGAAGTTCGTATTGATGAGGATCGATTTGTAGAGATTGATATGACTCTAACTTCGCCAAATTGTCCGGTGGCGGAAACCATGCCTAAGGAGGTGGAAGATAAAGTTTCTGCCATTGATATGGTGTCCGGTGCCAAAGTGAATATTGTCTTTGATCCGCCGTGGGATAAAGATATGATGAGCGAGGAAGCGAAATTGGAGTTGGGCTTTCTTTGATTGGAACAAAGAGAAATGAACAAATAGCAAGGCTTGCCGTGAGCTTACCGAACTGAACAAAGACTTCAAATCATTAAATTTTCAACACCTTTGCCCCTCCACTTCGATTGACTCTGTGCAGCGCCTTAATCTCTCTCCGAGGAGGAAAACAAACATCAAACTTTCAAATATAAACTAAGAAATGAGAAGAGTAGTCATCACAGGAATTGGAGCGCTGACGCCGATCGGGAATAATCTGACGGAGTACTGGAATAACTTGAAAAAAGGTAAAAGTGGCGCTGCACCGATCACCAAATTCGATACGTCGAAATTCAAGACCAATTTTGCCTGCGAACTCAAGAACTTCGATCTGAAGGAGCATTTTGATGTCAAGGAACAACGCAAGTATGATCCGTTTTCGCTTTATGCATTAGTAGCTGTGGATGAAGCTGTAACGCATTCCGGTGTTGATTTTGAGCAACTGAACAAAGACCGAATTGGTGTGATTTGGGGTTCAGGGAACGGAGGAATCCAGACCTTCCAGGATCAGATGAAGGAATATTGCGAAGGGGATGGCACTCCGCGTTTCACACCTTTTTTCATTCCAAGAATTTTAGTTGACATCGCGGCGGGTGTGATCTCGATCAAATACGGTTTGCGTGGCGTGAATTTTTGTCCCGTATCCGCTTGTGCGACTTCCAATACTGCCATTATTGAGGCGTTTAACCACATCAAGTGGGATAAAGCCGACGTGATCATCACCGGAGGTTCGGAAGCAGCTATCACCGAAGCAGCTATCGGTGGTTTCTCCTCTGCGAAAGCGCTTTCCAAACGAAATGATTCTCCGGAAACAGCTTCTCGTCCGTTCGACGTTACCCGCGATGGCTTTGTCATGGGAGAAGGCGCAGGAGCTATGATCCTCGAAGAATATGAACATGCCATCCAACGCGGTGCGACCATTTACGGCGAGATCGTGGGAGGTGGTATGGCCGCAGACGCTTACCATTTGACAGGAACCCACCCGGAAGGTGCAGGAGCTGTGATTGGCATGAAAGAAGCCATGCGCGAGGCAGGCATTTCTCCGGAGCAGATCGATCATATCAACATGCATGCGACCTCTACCCCTCTTGGTGACAATTCTGAATTGATTGCAGCACGTACCGTTTTTGGCGAACGCAAAGACCTGGTAATTTCTGCTACTAAATCCATGACCGGACACTTACTCGGAGCTGCAGGAGCAATCGAAGGAATTGCCTGTGTGATGGCACTTCAGGAAGGTATCATCCCTCCCACCATCAATACCACAGAGATTGAACCTGAATTCCAAGACTTGTTCGATTTCCCACTGCAACACGCACGTAAAAAAGAGATTACCTACGCCATGAGCAACACCTTTGGTTTCGGAGGACATATTGCGAGTGTGATCTTTAAAAGGTTTGAGGTGTAAGACGTTTGTTTTCATCGTCTTGAATCTTTGAAGGAAATCATTATTTTAGTTTTGGATTTTGTGGGTAAAACTGCGTTTAGCAGACCCATTCGATTGTATCAGAGTAGTTTTCATTTCGCTTATTAAATAGTTGAACAAAACCGATTTTATCCATATCGGTAATTATCTTGCGAAAAAAGCGTAGTAAAAATTTGGGGGGAGAGTAAACTAATTAGTCAACTTTGTTTCTGTGGCAAGAGAAATCATTTTTTTCGGTGACAATGTAATTGACTTTTATAAATCTCAAGATTCAAAAATTCAGTTGAAAATTGAATATGTTCTGGATTTAGTTCGCTTTGAAAGATAAGTACCCATAAAATTCTTCAAAAAACTGGAGAGCACGAATGGAATTTATGAAGTGAGAATAATTATATCACAAAAAAGCTTTCGAATTCTTTGTTTCCAAGATGAAGGAACATTGGTGGTTTTGACGAACGCGTTCGTTAAGAAAATGCAAAAAATTCCTAAAAATGAAATCAAACTTGCAGAGAGTCTAAAAACGGAATATTTAAAACAGAAAGAAGATGAAAAACGTTAAAACATTTGATCAACTCCTTGACGAGAAATACGGAAAAAAAGGAAACACCGAAAGAGATCAGTATGATTCGGATTCTCTTGCATTTAGATTAGGCGTTATGTTGAAAGAAGCACGCGTTGAAGCGAACTTAACACAAGAAGAACTTGCCGAAAAAACCGGAACGAAAAAAAGTTATATTTCTAGAATAGAACGTGGATTAAGCGATATCCAAATTTCTACTTATTACAAGTTAATTGAAATTGGTCTCGGGAAACATTTAAATATTTCAATTGGATAAAAGTCATTCAACACACAGTAAGTAAAATTGCGCATGAACATCTTCGATTTCCACTGCAAAACGCATGTAAAAAAGAGATTACCTACGCCATGAGGAATACCTTTGGTTTCGGAAGGCATATTGCAAGCGTGATCTTTAAAAAGTTTGAGGGGTAGGATTCCTCATGCGGCGAAAAATAGATTTATTTACCGCATTTTTGCGGTGATTAATTCTTATATTTACCGCAAATAAGCTGGATTCCATGGCAAAGTACATTTATGAGCATCAGAACTGGACCCATTTTTCATGGAACGACAGAGCCATTAACACCTTATTTGGGGAAGTCCGCCTAATGCAAGGGAAGATCATCGGGCAAATGAATAATCTGGGATTTTCTGCTAAAGAAGAAGTAACATTGCGTGCATTAACGCTGGATGTTGTAAAATCATCTGAAATAGAGGGCGAACTTCTGAACTTTGAACAGGTGCGCTCCTCCATTGCAAGAAGATTAGGCATCCACACTGCTGGATTGATCCCAAGCAATCGTCATATTGAAGGAGTGGTGGAAATGATGCTTGATGCAACCCAAAAATATAACCTATCTCTAACCGAAGAGCGTTTGTTCGGTTGGCATGCAGCGCTATTTCCGACGGGTTATAGTGGGCCTTATAAGATTGAAGTGGGTCAATACCGAACAGGAGAAATGCAAGTTGTATCCGGAGGAATGGGAAAAGAAAAAGTGCATTATGAAGCATTAAAACCGGAATTTGTAAAAGAAGAAATGGATCATTTTTTAGATTGGTTCAACAATGAAAATAATCTTGATCTCGTATTAAAAGCGGCAATTGCACACTTTTGGTTTATTATCATTCACCCCTTTGATGATGGGAACGGAAGAATCGGGAGAGCAATTACTGATATGCTACTTGCCCGCGCAGAAGGAAGTGGTGAACGCTTTTACAGTATGTCCAGCCAAATAATGAAGGAGCGAAAACGCTATTACCAGGTATTGCAAAAAGTACAGCATAGTTCGGGTGACATTACAGAATGGATTGAATGGTTTTTACAATGCATGAAAAATGCAATGCTGGCTTCGGAAACAACCACAGAACGCATATTGCATAAGGCCGAATTCTGGAAGATACATGAACATACTCCGGTCAACGAACGCCAACGGCAGATGCTTAATAAACTTCTGGATGGTTTTGACGGAAAACTCCAGACTTCCAAATGGGCCAAGATAACGAAAACCTCAACTGACACAGCCTTGCGGGATATTAAAGACCTTATTAATAAAGGCATTTTACGCCAATGCGATGAAAAAGGCCGCAGTGCAAACTACGAATTGGTTGATTTTTATTCGTTGTAATCCAACGCTTGAGATAGTGCAAAATCACTTGAGATCATCCATATGAAACAGAATGAGCAACACTTTTGGTTTCGGAGGTCATAGTGCAAGTGCGTTCATTAGACACTGTTGAAATTCTGATTCACGCAATGTTGTTATCGTTCTCCAAAGAACTCCAATAGTTGTTTTTAGCAAAACCACCAACCACATTTATTTAAGATGTTTATCTAAATACAAGGCATCTTGCACCTATTATAGCTCGGTTCATTTCTGAAAAGAAAAGAACGTCGCTCATTTTAACTGCTATTGCAAACTGTCCCTTTATCGCTTTTAAACTAAAACTTGCTCAGTCACTGCCACCGTCAGAGAAGTAATTCCAGACTTATAAAGATTGGCTTTTACTCCAGCCTGTAATTTGATCGCCTAAGATAGACATTAACAAACTCAATTCTGCTTGATTTTTAATGGGCAGTACTTACATAACTACACATAGGCGAATTTCTAAAATAATCATCCATAAAGGTTTCTAAATGCTCCAATTAATTGATTGATTTATTCGCTCTTTAAAGACTTCTTACCAACTGTAAGGCATCACGCCTTCACCGAGGTGTATTTATACTCTTTGAAAAAATCTTTGTTACACTCACATATTTTCAAAATAAGTTCATGTGTTTCTCAGTAAACCGGTAAGAAATAATATAATGAAAATTGCTCAAAAATAGAATCGACCGCTTCGCGGTCGATTCTAAATAGTTAAATTGATAAATGCCTCGCCAAGCTCAGTGCGAGTAGTTAAGCCTTCGACAGGTTCAGGTCTAGAAAGCTCGAACCGTACGTATTTTTTGTATATTCAAAGGGGAGCCAGTGCGGATCGAAAAAAAGTCACCTAAAAACGCTTCGTTGGGATTACTCATTTGACCAAGCCAATAATACTGGGAATCGAAATCCCATGGATTGAAAGCAAAACCACCAATTTCACCAATGTACGGGAGTATATCCACTTCCCATTCGTATGGTGTTGGCAATCTCCAATCTCTGAATTTACGTCCATCTACTGAATGATAAGCTGGATTAGAAAACCGGCTTGGAGATGCCCACCAATTGGCCGTTCCCTGATCTATAGTTTCAACCACAAGACCGTGTTTACCATCGCTAGAAACCCAGACTACAAATCCACCTAATTCCGGCCAAAAGCCAATATAGTAGAATGGAGAACCGATTGCATTCACAACATAAGGATCATCATCCGTTCCAGTTCCCGTAATCATAACATTTTCGCCAGCTCTTGTTACACCTCCTTGTCCATTTGCTCCCTTTGGACCTTGCGCTCCTGTATCTCCTTTTATTCCGGCAACTCCTTGTTCACCCTGTGGACCTTGTTGACCTTGTTGACCCTGTGGACCTTGTGGTCCCTGTTGACCTTGTTGACCTTGCGCTCCTGTATCACCTTTGTCTCCTTTATCTCCTTTAGTTCCAGCAATACCTTGTTCTCCCTTTGGACCTTGCGCTCCTGTAT
>JBIKYP010000049.1:0-17788 GCA_044355195.1 Crocinitomicaceae bacterium
AGTTGGTGAGTAAGCCATTGTATGTTCGTATAGATAACTTGGGGAACAATATTAATACGGTTTATAACGAATATGGTGCAGTCATTTCTGCGGATGAGTCAGTTTTGATATTTACTGCCCGAAAACCAAACTCAACGGGTGGATTAGTTGACCCGGGGTTGAATGAAAATTTTGAGGATATCTATATTTCTTACAAAAAAGAGGATGGTCAATGGTCCAAAGCAGTAAATCTCCCTAAATCAGTAAATACACCAGATCACGATGCGGTTGTAGCCATTTCTGCCGATGGTCAAAGACTTATTCTCTATTTAGGAAAGGCTAATTCCGGTGGGTTGTACGAGTCTGTTCTCAATGGAAATGATTGGAGTAAGCCAAAAAGTCTTGGCAAAAATATCGACACAAAGTACCATGAACCTTCAGGCTGTTACAGTCCCGATGGGAATTTATTATATTTTGTTTCTGACAAGCCTGGTGGTGAAGGTAAACATGACATTTATGTGTCCATGAAAGACAAAAAAGGGAGATGGGGAGTTCCGCAAAATTTAGGTGGCACGGTTAATACCTCGCTGGATGAAGCAAGCTTATTCATGCATCCTGATGGTAAGACGCTATATTTCAGCTCAGAAGGTCATAACTCGATGGGTGGTTTCGATATCTTTAGAACTATTCGTGACGAGCAGAATGGAACCTGGAGTGTGCCTGAAAATGTTGGTTATCCCATTAATACTGTGGATGACGATATGTTTTATGTCGTTTCGGCTAATGGTCAGCGTGCATACTATACAAGTATGAATTCAGCAGGATTCGGTGGACGGGATTTGTATATGATTACATTTTTGGAAGAGGAAAAGCAGGTAGTCAGTAATGATTCAGTTGTCGTGGTGCAACCAATTGTAAACAAGACTCACGTGGTAATTTTAAAAGGTGCAGTAAGTGAGGTAGGATCAAAGAAACCTCTTGAGGCGACAATTGAGATTGTAGATAATCAACTCAACAAAGTAATTTCTTCTTTTAATTCCAATAGCGCTTCAGGAAAATATTTGGTTTCGCTACCCGCCGGAAAAAACTATGGTATTGCCGTGAAGAAGGAGGGGTATTTGTTTCACTCCGAAAACTTTGATGTGCCAGCAGATGCAATCTTCGAGCAGATCGAAAAGGATATAGAACTTAAAAGTATCGCCGTTGGAAGTAATATTGTACTTAAAAATATCTTCTTCGATTTTGATAAGGCCTCTTTGCGACCTGAATCGAGTTCGGAACTTCAGCGATTGATGCAATTACTGAAAGATTCCCCTAATTTGAAGATTGAGATTTCTGGTTACACCGACTCAAAGGGTACAATCGAATACAACAAGTTCCTTTCGGAAAACAGGGCTAAGGCAGTGGTCGAATATCTTGTCAACTTTGGAATTGATTCAAATCGTTTGACGTTCAAAGGTTATGGTGAGGACAAGCCTATTGCTACAAATGATACAGAAGAGGGGAGACAAAAGAATCGCCGTACAGAAGTTAAGGTGACAAGTATGTAAATGCTTCATGAATTGACAAATAGAAAAACGTTCTAATCTATTTTTTTTCGATTACTAAAAACTATAGTTTTCCTTTCGATATGCTTGGTTTATATGGGTATATCCTAGGAAAAGGTGTTTTTTTAAAATTTTTCTCATTTTTTCTAAATTGTTTGTAAATTTGCTATCGTGTTCAAACAATTTAAAATAAATATGTCTTTCGAAATGGCCACTCATTTGGCGGTTTCTGCATATTTACACCTGCCGAGATTTAATCAAAGTCCGCGCCGCCCGTTGGCGTGAATTCTCATTGCGGGGCTACGAGCCTGGCTGTCCAAAGGACAACAATACTAATTACTTAAATCAAATCAACTTAAAACACCTTATTTTGGTTGATTAATCATATTAAATTAAAAATGATCTTTTCTGTCCAAGTGGCCAACGAAAGCCATTTTAATTATGCATTAACGATCTGTCAAATGATGGAAGATGCCGCTAAAGTTCGGGGTACCGGTATCGCAAAGCGTGAACCGCAATATGTCCGTGAAAAGATGCGAGAAGGTAAAGCTATAATAGCATTGCACGAAGAGCAGGTGATTGGTTTTTGTTATATTGAAAGCTGGGAAGACCAGAAGTATGTAGCCAATTCCGGTTTAATTGTACATCCCGACTTTCGCAAATATGGTTTGGCTAAACGTATCAAACAAGCCACATTTCGTTTATCAAAGGAAAAATATCCAAATTCTAAGTTATTTGGAATTACCACCAGCTTAGCTGTAATGAAGATAAATTATGATTTAGGATACAGGCCGGTTACTTTTTCTGAATTAACACAGAGTGAATTTTTCTGGAAAGGCTGTCAAAGCTGCAAAAACTATGATATTCTGCAGCGTACAGAGCGCAAAATGTGTTTGTGTACTGCTATGGTTTGCGATTTATCCAAGGTTCCTTTAGAAAAGAAGCAAAAACAGACAGTTTGGCATTCGCTTTCAAAATCGGTTAAAAAGAAGACGAGTAAATTGAATAATTCTATTTTTAAAAAAAAATCTGATGAGCAATAAATTAGTTTTGGCCTTTTCTGGCGGTTTGGATACTTCATTTTGTGCCATCTATCTGAAGGATAAGGGGTGGGATGTCCATTCTGCTATTGTAGATACGGGAGGGTTCTCCGAAAGTGAATTGAAGGAAATTGAAAATAAGGCCTTTAATCTAGGTGTTTCATCTCACAGGAGTCTAAACAAGGTTAATGATTATTACCAACACATTATTCGGTATTTAATTTTTGGAAACGTGCTCAAAAACAATACCTATCCTTTGTGTGTCAGTGCTGAGCGTATTTATCAGGCTATTGCATTGGTAGATTATGCCAAGGAAATAGGTGCACGGGCCATCGCTCATGGAAGCACGGGTGCCGGAAATGATCAGGTTCGTTTTGATTTGATTATTCAGATTCTTGCTCCCGAGTTAGAAATTATAACACCTATTCGCGAATTAAAATTGACGCGTCAACAGGAAATAGACTTTTTGGCTGAACATGGCATTATAATTCCTTGGGAAAAGGCAAAATATTCGATTAACAAGGGGTTGTGGGGAACGAGTGTTGGAGGTGCTGAAACACTTACTTCACATTCGGCTTTGCCTGAATCGGCTTTCCCTTCACAATTGATTAAAAATGATCACATTACAGTCCATTTACATTTTGAAAAGGGCGAATTGAAGGGGATTAATGATCAGCAGTTGTCACCCGTGGAGGCTATACAGCAACTTGAGCTTATGGCTAGTGCATACGCTATAGGAAGAGATATTCATGTAGGAGATACGATTATCGGTATTAAAGGTAGAGTTGGTTTTGAGGCTGCTGCGTCCTCAGTAATAATTAAAGCACACCATACTTTAGAAAAGCATACACTGAGTAAATGGCAATTACACTGGAAAGAGCAACTGGCTTCGTGGTATGGAATGTTTATTCATGAGGCGATGTATCTTGATCCCGTGATGCGTAATATCGAAAGTTTTCTGGAAAGTACGCAAGAGTATGTATCTGGAACGGTTCACGTTGAATTAGCTCCGTATCGTTTTCAGGTTTTGGGTGTTGATTCTCAACATGATTTGATGAATTCTGACTTCGGATCCTACGGCGAAATGAACAATCAATGGTCGGGTGATGATGTGAAAGGATTTACCAAGATTATGGCAAATTCGTTGCGATTGTTTTATCAAACAAACAAGACCCTATGAAAAGAGCCGGTATTGTAGGTGGAACAGGTTACACGGCGGGTGAGTTGTTGCGTATTTTGATTCACCACCCCATGATTGAAATAGCTTTTGTTTATAGTCATTCAAAAGCAGGAGAATCTATTGCTACAGTTCATGAAGATTTATTTGGTATAAATCCTTCCAACTTCACGAGTGAGGTGGATACAGACGTTGATGTTGTGTTTTTATGTCTTGGACATGGAAACTCAACTTCGTTTTTGAACCGGTTTCAATTCAACGAAAAAACTGTAATTATTGATCTTTCCAATGACTTTCGTTTGAGTGAAAATGCCCTTTTTAGAGAAATGGACTTTGTCTATGGTTTGCCGGAAATACACAAAAAGGAGATCCAGCGAACTCGATTCATTGCAAATCCGGGTTGTTTTGCAACAGCCATACAATTGGCATTGTTGCCCATAGCTAAAGAACAGCTTTTACAATCGGATGTGCATATTCATGGGGTCACGGGTTCAACCGGAGCAGGAGCCTCTCTTGGTTCTACAACACATTTTAGTTGGAGAAATAACAATTTATCAGTTTATAAGGCCTTATCGCATCAACATTTGGGAGAAATTGGTCAGCAAGTAGGCTTATTACAACCGAATTTCGATGGAGATATCAACTTTATTCCTTTGAGGGGTGATTTTTCGAGGGGAATTTTAATTACGCTGTATACGGAATTGGCTATATCCGAAGGTGAATTATTAGATTTGTACACTACATTTTATCAGAAAGAGCCTTTTGTTCATGTGAGCCATAATCCGATTCATTTGAAACAAGTTGTGAATACTAATTTTGGATTACTACAAGTTCAAAAAATAAAGGGTAAAGCTCTTCTTACGTGTGTTATAGATAATTTGTTAAAAGGGGCTTCGGGCCAAGCGGTACAAAACATGAACTTAATTTTTGGATTTGAAGAAGGAGTCGGTCTTAACTTAAAAGCAAACTTTTTTTAGATGAATTTATTTGATGTTTATCCCAGATACTCCGTTGAAATAGAGAAGGCATCGGGAACAGTGTTAACAGCCAATAACGGTGAAAACTACATGGATTTTTATGGTGGTCATGGCGTTATCTCCATTGGTCACTCACATCCCCATTATGTCAAAAGCTTGAAAGAGCAATTGGATAAAATAGGATTTTATTCTAATGTCATTCAAAATACAATTCAGGACCGCTTAGCTGATAAACTTGGTAGCCTCTCAGGTTATGCATCGCACAGTTTGTTTTTGTGTAATTCCGGGGCTGAGGCGATTGAAAATGCACTTAAGTTGGCTTCTTTTCATAGCGGAAGATCAACTGTATTGGCTTTTGAAGGGAGCTTTCACGGAAGAACAGCCGCGGCTATGAACGTGACTTACCACATGAAACAAAGAGCAAGCATAAACGAATCAAATTTTCCTACGGTTTTCGTTCCGCTTAATGACGAGGCAGCTGTTAGTGAAGCAATAGCTAAGAACAATTTTGCAGCGATTATTGTTGAGGGAATTCAGGGCGTTGGTGGTTTGGATCAACCATCAAATTCATTTTTAACGTTCCTCCGAAATACTTGTGATGCAAACGGTATCGTTTTGATTGTCGATGAAATCCAATCAGGCTATGGTCGTAGTGGAAAATTTTTTGCACATCAGCATTCGGGAATAGAAGCTGATCTTATTACTGTGGCCAAGGGTATGGGGAACGGGTTTCCTATTGCTGGAGTTTTAATTAACCCGAAGATTCAATCCCAATATGGTTTACTCGGTACAACTTTCGGTGGAAATCACTTGGCTTGCGCCGCTGCTGTGGCGGTTCTTGAGGTGATTGAGAAAGAAGATTTAATCGGGAATGCAAAACGATTAGGTGACTGGTTGAAGAATACGCTGCAACAACATCCACGGATTAAAAAAGTAAAAGGTCAAGGCTTAATGTTAGGTGTAGAATTTGATTTTCCGGTAAAGGATTTACGTTCAGAAATGATTTTCAAGAAAAGAATGTTTACTGGCGACTCAGCCAATCCTAATTTAATTCGAATTCTTCCTCCTTTGAATGTTAC
This sequence comes from Crocinitomicaceae bacterium, assembly GCA_044355195.1. Classification (GTDB taxonomy): domain Bacteria; phylum Bacteroidota; class Bacteroidia; order Flavobacteriales_D; family Crocinitomicaceae; genus M0103. The sequence continues at coordinate 5,800 of JBIKYP010000049.1, forward strand.
TCGGGAGGAGTTGCAGCAATTTGTTGATGCCTTAAACGAGTTGGTCAAATGAAACAATTTATCTCATTGGCAGATGTTCCAAGTCTCCCGAAATTACTCCATAAGGCACTTTCCATAAAATCAAATCCTTATGCTTTCGGTGAGTTGGGAAAGAACAAAACCCTGGGCTTAGTCTTTTTTAATCCAAGTTTAAGAACCCGAATTAGCACTCAGAAGGCTGCGCAAAACCTGGGATTAAATGTGTTAACGATGGACCTTAATAATGATGGTTGGAAAATCGAAACAGGTGAAGGAGTGGTAATGAATGGTGGTACACAGGAACATATCATTGAGGCCGCCGGGGTACTGAGTCAGTATTGTGACATTATCGGGATTAGAACTTTCCCTTCTCTCCAGAACAAAGAAACGGATTATAGTGAGTCAGTCTTGAGACAATTCTTGTCTTATGCGCAAGTACCGGTGATTTCTTTGGAAAGTGCTACTTTGCACCCTCTTCAGTCCTTTGCAGATGTGATAACCATTGAGGAACATAAAAAGGTGTCCAGACCAAAAGTGGTGTTGAGCTGGGTTCCTCACGTTAAACCTATCCCCCAATGTGTAGCTAATTCGTTTGTTCAATGGATGCGTGCTTTCGATGTTGAACTTATTGTAATACATCCGAAGGGTATGGATTTGGCTCCCGATCTTATAGGTGATACTCCGGTTGTTCATGATCAAGACGAAGCGTTAAGAAATGCTGATTTTGTTTATGCAAAAAACTGGTCGTCTTTTTCAAATTATGGTCGTGTTGAGGAGTTTTGTGACGATTGGATGCTGACAAATGCGAAAATGGCACTTACCAATAATGCGAAATTTATGCATTGTTTGCCCGTCCGAAGAAATGTGGAAGTAGCAGATGAGGTTCTGGACAATCCAAATTCGTTGGTGTTGGAACAAGCAAATAATAGAACGTATGCAGCACAAGCGGTATTGATGGAAATCTTGAATCAAATGAACGTTTAAGAATGGGAACAGAATTAACGATTGTTAAAATTGGTGGGAATGTGATTGACGATGCCGTTATGTTGGTTCGTGTGCTTCGTGATTTTATGGAACTTTCCGGCGCTAAAATTTTGGTTCACGGAGGCGGGAAGTCGGCATCCAAACTGAGTGAAAAATTAGGCATCACATCACAATACCATCAGGGAAGAAGGATAACTTCATCAGAAGAATTAAAAATCGTAACTAAAGTGTATGCTGGTTGGATTTCTAAAAATATTGTGGCACAGTTGAGTGCATTTGGTGCTAATGCGCTTGGTTTGTGTGGAGCAGACTGCAATGTGATTCGCTCCAAAAAAAGATCTGCAACACCTATTGATTTTGGTTTTGTCGGCGATGTCGAATCGGTAAACACTGTCTTTTTGAAAATGCTTTTGGAACAAGAGATTGTTCCTGTGTTGTCGGCCATTACGCATGATGGTATAGGAAACCTCCTAAACACGAATGCAGATACCATCGCCGGTTCCGTTGCCGGGGCTTTAGCCGGAGACTTCAATGTGAGATTGATATATTGCTTTGAAAAACAGGGCGTACTATTTAATGAAGAAGATGAAACTTCCGTCGTTTCTAAAATATCAAAAATTGAATTTGAGGAATGGACAAAAAAAGGCATTCTGCATTCCGGAATTCTTCCCAAAATTCAAAATTGTTTGGATGCAGTGGACTCAGGCGTGGGTGAGGTGTATATTACAAATGCGATGAACTTGCACCTAGACCTGCCCAAAACCAGTTTTGTATGAACTTGAAAACAACGGTTCATGAACTAATTGGTCTTTTGCAGGCGTTGATTGAAACACCTTCTTATTCTAAAGAAGAGGCCAGATCTGCTGATTTACTGGAACTGTTTTTTCGCGAGAAGGGAGTTATAACAAATCGTCACATGAATAATGTTTGGTGTATAGGATCAATTTATGACTCTTCAAAACCTACCTTATTGCTTAATTCTCATCATGATACAGTTAGACCAAATACTTCGTATTCGAGGGATCCTTTTCATGCAGAAATAGTTGATGGAAAATTGTTTGGTTTAGGGAGTAATGATGCAGGAGGGGCACTGATTGCTTTGATTGGGGCATTTCTGAACCTAAGTCTAAATGAAGATTTAGCATACAATCTGATTTTCGCTGCAACCGCGGAAGAAGAAATTTCCGGTAGGAATGGCATAGAGGCTCTGTTGCCTTTGTTGCCAAAAATTGATTTAGCGATTGTAGGTGAGCCTACTTCACTTGAACTGGCGGTTGCCGAAAAGGGGTTGTTAGTTGTTGATGCATACGCTGAAGGGATTTCGGGTCATGCCGCTCACTATGAAACGTTTAGTGCAATTTACGCAGCTGCGAAAGACATAAATTTGATTCAACAATTTGATTTTCCTAAAATCTCGGAAACATTAGGTAAGGTAAAGGCTACGGTTACTCAAATTGAGTCGGGTAAGGAGCACAATGTAGTTCCTGATAAGTGCCACTTCGTTATTGATGTACGAGTGACGGATGCTTATAACAATCAGGAGGTATTCGATGTCCTCGATGCTCTTACGGAAAGTAAGCTCGAAGCGAGATCGTTTCGTTTGAATTCTTCGTCGATTTCTTTGCAACATCCTTTAGTGAAGGCGGCTCAAAAAATTGGTTTAAAGACGTACGGTTCTCCAACTATTTCTGATCAGGCATTAATGTCGTTTCCTTCAGTGAAAATTGGTCCTGGTTCTTCATTACGTTCGCATACAGCTGATGAATTCATTTTTCTAGATGAAATAGAAGCAGGTTTGACAACTTACATACAACTTATTACAACTTTAAAAGATGAAACTTTGGGATAAGGGATATACTACCGAAAACATAGTAGAGCAATATACCGTCGGTAACGATCGATTTTTGGATATGAAACTGGCCAAATATGATGTGTTGGGTAATATTGCGCATGCTAAAATGTTAGCTGAAATAGGAATTCTCTCATCTGATGAATTGGAGGCAATTTTAGGGGCGTTAGAACAACTTTTGACTGAAATTAAAGCTGGAAATTTTGAAATCGAGGAAGGATTTGAAGATATCCACAGCAAGATTGAGTATGAATTGGTTAAACGTATTGGAGAAGCAGGAAACAAAATTCACACGGCTCGTTCGAGAAATGATCAAGTATTAGTTGATCTTCATTTGTTTTTGCGTGATGAGTTAATCGAATTGAAAAACAAAACATACAATCTGTTTTCTACTTTTCAGAATTTGAGCGAACAGCATAAAGATGTTCAATTGCCTGGGTACACGCATCTGCAAATAGCGATGCCTTCTTCTTTCGGGTTGTGGTTTGGTGGTTTTGCTGAAACGTTGATAGATGACGTTATTTTGCTTAATGCAGCATACGATATTTGTAATCAAAATCCGTTAGGATCGGCGGCTGGTTATGGCACATCCTTCCCAATTGATCGCAAATTGACGACTGAATTATTAGCGTTTGAAACCATGAAAATTAATTCAATTGCTGCTCAAATGAGTCGTGGGAAATTGGAAAAAAGTGTTGCTTTTGCTTTGTCCTCGTTGGCTTCAACTCTTTCCAAATTTGCTTCTGATGTTTGCTTGTTCATGAGTCAGAATTTTCAATTTTTGACTTTTCCGAAAGAGTTCACTACCGGTTCAAGCATTATGCCTCACAAACAAAATCCTGATGTCTTTGAATTAATGCGCGCGAAATCGAACAGTATTCAAGCTTTACCCAACGAGATCATTTTATTGACTAATAACCTGCCAAGTGGCTATCATCGAGATTTTCAATTGCTCAAAGAAAAGTTGTTTCCGGCAATAGATATATTGAAAGATAATTTAACGGTCTGTGACTTCATGTTGCAGCATATAGTGGTTAATGAACAAATTTTGAACGATACTAAATATGACCATTTGTTTACCGTTGATTCTTTGAACGAACGTGTAATGAAGGGAATGTCGTTTCGTGAGGCGTATCGAGAACTTGGCAAAGAACTTGAAGAAGGAAAGTATGTGCCGAATAAAAATATACGTCACACTCACCTAGGTAGTAAGGATAATTTGGGGACTGATTTGATTAAAGAAAAAATGAATAAGTATTTTAACAAAGCATAAATGATTTATAATTCAATACCGGCTTATTTATACCTTTAGTCTGTTTTCGTTTACTCTTTTCACTTTTTCTGTTCAATAATGTTTTGGTTGGCTCTGTTTCTTGCTGTTCTAGTCGGGATGTCATTGGGACTGATCGGAAGCGGTGGCTCTGTGCTTACCTTGCCTATTATGGTATATCTGCTGGGAATTTCACCTGTGTTGGCCTCTTCCTATTCGCTATGTGTTGTTGGGGTGTCGGCATTGATTGGTGCTGTTCAATACTACCGAAAGGGATGGAGTGATCCGAAAATGGCACTGATTTTTGGTGTTCCTTCCATTATTAGTGTTTATTTAACCAGGGCTTATTTACTTCCTGCTCTGCCCGACAAACTTTTCTATGTGGGTTCATTGTTGCTGACCAAGTCATTTTTTTTAATGATTCTATTTTCGCTTTTGATGCTTGTTGCCTCTATCTCCATGATACGATCCGGAAAAAGTAATGCGGTGGGACTTGTGCCTGTTGAAGCTGCAAAATTCCGATATCCGCTTGTATTATTAGAAGGAAGTGTGGTTGGAGTTCTTACAGGTCTTGTGGGTGCCGGAGGGGGGTTCCTCATCATTCCTGCTTTGGTGTTGATGTCTGGAATGCCTATGAAAAAAGCCATAGGCACGTCATTGCTAATCATAGCTGCTAAGTCTATCGTCGGTTTTATTGGTGATCTGCAGTCAGATTTGCCTATTGATTTTGTTTTTCTGGAACAATTTGCTGTGGCTACGGTGATTGGAATTTTGATAGGTATTTTTCTTTTTGACAAAATTACGGCAGATAAATTGAAGATTGCTTTTGGATGGTTTGTACTTGTGTTCGCACTATTTATTTTATTTAAGGAGTGTTTTGATCTGAAGTAATGAAGATCAGTTTTATTCACGAAGAATTAATCGAAATTTGATAGAAAATATATCGTTATGAACATCGAACAGATTTATACCGGATGCCTTGCTCAAGGGGCGTACTACATAACATCTAATGGTGAAGCAGCCATTATTGATCCTTTAAGAGAAACTGCTCCTTATATTGAGCGTGCGAACCGCGACAAAGTAAGGATCAAGTATATTTTTGAAACGCATTTTCACGCTGATTTTGTAAGTGGACATGTTGATCTTGCTAAAGCTACGGGTGCTAAAATTGTCTATGGTCCAAATGCCGTTACCTCTTATGAATCGTATTCTGCTAAAGATGGTGAATTCTTTACATTAGGGAATATCTCCATCAAGATTGTTCATACACCTGGACACACCATGGAAAGCACCTGTTTCCTTCTGATAGATGAAAGTGGAAGGGAGCATGCATTATTTTCAGGTGATACCCTATTTATAGGTGATGTTGGTAGACCTGATCTTGCACAAAAGGCAGCTAATATGACTCAGGAACAACTCGCTTCTACATTATTTCATTCATTACGTGATAAGATAATGACGCTACCGGATCATGTTATCGTATATCCCGCACATGGTGCAGGTAGTGCCTGTGGAAAGAATTTGAGTAAAGAAACGGTCTCAACGATAGGTGACCAGAAAAAGCAGAATTACGCTCTTCGCTTTGATATGTCTGAGGCTGAATTTGTCAAAGAAGTAACCGATGGTTTATTGCCTCCTCCCGGTTATTTTGGAATGAATGTTCAAATGAACAAATCTGGTTATGATACGATAAGTAAGGTGATGAAAAGAGGAAATACCCCTCTCTCGGTAAAGGCTTTTGAAACTGCGGCAAATGAAACTGGTGCTGTGATGCTGGATACACGAAATGCGCAAGTTTTCTCAGAGGGATTTATCCCTAACAGTATCAATATTGGACTGGATGGTCAATTTGCTCCCTGGGTAGGCGCGATGTTACCCGATGTGAATCAGCCTTTATTGCTGATCACCGCTGAGGGAATGCAAGAAGAGGTTATTAAACGATTGGCACGTGTAGGTTACGATCATGTCCTCGGATATTTAGAAGGTGGATTTGAGGCCTGGAGGGCAAGCGGTGGCGAAATAGAAAGAGTTGATCGGATTACTGCAAATTCTTTAGCCTCTTATCTAACAGACGACACAATGATTATAGATGTACGTAAACCCGGAGAGTTTGAAGCCGAACATGTGAAAGGAGCTATAAATATCCCGTTGGATTTTATAAATGAGAAAATGTCTTTATTTCCAAGGGATAAACATTTTGTGATACATTGTGCCGGAGGTTATCGTAGTATGATCTCCGCTTCTATCCTGAAGGCTAGAGGTTATGATCATTTTCAGGAAGTAGCAGGTGGTTTTGTTGCTATCTCTAAAACTGCTGTTCCTAAGACGAACTTCACTTGTTCATCCTCCAAATGATTCCTATCAATGCTTCTCTGATCCGAAATCTTTATCGACCGCTGCATTCTGATGCGTCCAAGTGGAGCAGAGGTCATGCCTTGATCATTGCCGGAAGTACCGGAAAAATAGGCGCTTCGATTTTAGCGTCTAAATCATGTCTCCGTTCAGGTGTGGGTTTACTTACTGCACATGTTCCGGGTTGTGCAGAAACGGCCTTTTATGTCGCTGTTCCGGAGGTAATGCTTTCCTTGGATACTGACGCTAAGATTATAACGCATATTCCTGAGTTAGGAATGTTTAGTTCGATTGGTATTGGTCCGGGAATTGGGAAACACGAATATACTATACGTGCATTTGAAAATCTGTTGAACTCCGAACGCACTGTTCCCATAGTTATTGATGCCGATGGGTTAAACATTCTTTCTATGTACCCAGAATGGCTTCATAAACTATCCAATAATTCCGTTCTTACACCTCATCACCGCGAATTTTCCCGCTTAATTGGGAGGGATTGGTCTAATTTGGAAGAATTGACACAACTAGCTTCTTCATTTAGTTTAGACAAAGGACTAATTCTTGTTTTGAAATCGAGTAGTACTCAGATATTTTTACCAACAGGTGAGGTGTATATAAATACTACCGGAAATGCCGGACTTGCAAAGGGAGGATCAGGCGATATGCTGACCGGGATGATTACGTCATTCTTAGCACAAGGGTATGACACAAAACAGTCTTTAATATTAGCAGTATATCTTCATGGTCGGGCCGCAGACCTTGCAGTTAAAAACAAGGCCCCGGAAAGTTTGCTCGCTTCAGATGTAATCGAATATGTCAGTGAGGCTTTGTTGGAATTGCAAAGACATTAATCTTTGTCCTCTTCTTCTTTGTCATCAAAATTGAAGAAGCTCGCATTGTCAAGATCATCCAGATCATCGTCATCGTCGAAGAAGCGGTTATTCTTGCCACTTTTTTTGTAGGCACTCATTTTAGGCTTTTTAGCCTTACCTTCCGCATCTTTCTCTTTTACTTTTTTATCCTTGTCCGGAGCGCGATCTTTTCTTCGTTCTGTCTTGAAAGGATCTTCGACAGGTGCTGGTGACGTGAAACCACCTGAATTTTGGTTGTCAGATCTTTCGGGTCGTTCAGTGTTCGCTGGACGTGAATACGCGTTTCCTTGTTCTCTGTTGCGGTTGAAATCCGGACGATTTCCTCTCGGTGGTCTATTGTCCGGCCGTTGATCACGGTTGGGTCTGTTATCCGGCCGTTGCTCAGCCTCTTTGACCGCAATAGGTCGCCCATTCAACAATGAACCATCCAATCCTTTGATAGCTGCTGTCGCTTCGTCGCGGTCAGCCATTTCAATAAACCCAAATCCTCGTGATTTTCCTGTTTCTCGGTCGGTCGCTACGCTGGCTTTGATTACCGTTCCGTATGCTTGGAATGCTTGTTTTAACTGTTCACTTGTTATGTTAAAATCAAGCTTCGCAACAAAAATACTAGTCATATAAATGAAATAGCGTTGTTTAAGCTGAAGTAATTGTTATTTCAGCCGAAAATAGGACTTTTTTTGGACAGTAAACAAAAAGGTGAAGTATTTTTAGAAAAAAAAATATGAAGGCAATCGTTTTGGGTGCTACCGGGCTAGTTGGAAATGAACTTCTGGAATTGTTGGAGGAGGACACTCGGTTTGAAAAAGTGGAATTGATTTCCCGGCGTGAACTCGAGTTGAAAGAGATGAAAGTAATCAATCATGTAGTAGACTTCGATCAATTGAAAACGCTTCCTATCGAAGATCAGTGCGATGTTCTTTTTATCGCCTTTGGAACGACATTAAAAACAGCAGGTTCCAAAGAAACACAGTGGAAGATCGACGTCGACATACCAACGAAGGTTATGAAACTTGCCAGAGACTTAGGAGTGAAGCAATGTGTCCTGATTTCTGCTTTGGGTGTGTCTGAACGTTCACCATTCTTCTATTCCAGGATGAAAGCAACGCTGGATAAAAATGCAAGAGATGTAGGATTTGAAAAACTAATTATCTTGAAACCATCGGTGCTTGAAGGATTCCGGAAAGACGAACGATTAGGTGAAAAGTTATCTCTGTCAGTAGGAAATTTGCTCGGGAAAACCGGTTTAATTGATAAATACAAACCTGTTCAGGCCATGAAGGTTGCGAAGTGTATGATCCAAGGTTTGATTGAATTGCCAAATGGATACCACGAGATTCACTCGGGACTTATTCATTCTTATGCGAAACGATTTAAGACTCAAACCGAAGTGAAAAGCGAGTAGGGAAACTTATAAAAGTAACAGGGTGATTACATCGTTGATCAATGACCCAACAAGGGCTGAAAAAGCTCCTCCAATAATAACCACTACAGCAAGGTCGATCACGTTGCCACGCATAATGAAGGATCTGAATTCTTTAAGCATGTTAGTTTATTTTAAATGGTTGACGTTGAAGTAAAGAGCGACTTAAGGTCAGTTCGTCTGCATATTGCAATTCTGTCCCTACAGCAACACCTCGAGAAAGTGACGTAATAAGTACACCTTTTTCTGACAGTTTTTTATACAAGTAGAAGTTAGTGGTATCACCTTCCATGGTTGGACTCAAAGCAAAGATGATCTCGGTAACTGATCCGCTTTCGGCTTTTTCAACGAGAGTTGAAATGTTCAGGTCGGAAGGTCCTACTCCATCCATGGGAGAAATGATTCCCCCAAGTACGTGGTAAATCCCCTTGTACGATTCTGTGGATTCGATTGCCAGGACATCTCGTATATCTTCCACTACGCAAATCACTGCATGATCTCGTCTGGCATCTGAACAGATCGTGCATGTTTCATGATCGCTGATATTCCCACAAGAACTGCATCTCTTTACATGCGACTTCATTTCTAAAACCGCATGAGCAAAAGCTTCCACTTCCTGATTCGTCCGATTTAATAGTTGTAATACCAGACGCAAGGCAGTTCTTTTTCCAATACCAGGAAGCGAGGAAAGTTGCTCTACAGCGTTTTCGATATACCTGGAAGGAATTTTCACTGTACAAAAGTAATTAAACTACCCACTTTTCTTTTTCCGCAAAAGAAAAGTGGCAAAAGACCACGAAGTAGAAGTGTTGCTGAAACTCGAATTCGTTTTAATTCCAAACTTTTTGATCTCTACTTTTGACGGGCCAAAAGTAGGAAAAGCCCTTTCACTTTTACAAGGAACCTACCTTCGGTACCGCTGACAAACCTTCGCTTCGTGCATACGCAACTCCGCTTGTTTCGCCGAACGGCTTTAGCGAGACTTGATTTTTTTGTTACTTTTTTGATCAAGCAAAAAAGTAAGTAATTAACTCTTATTTTTGCCATCCATGTCCAAAGACCTCAACATCCGTAATAAAAAAGCACGCTTCGAATACCATCTGATGGATACATTCGTTGCCGGAATTCAATTGGCGGGAACAGAGATCAAGAGTATTCGAAAGGGAAAAGCATCTATTGTAGAGGCCTATTGCGTGGAGCAAAAAGGGGAGGTTTGGATCCGGAACATGCATGTATCAGAATATGAGAATGCTTCCTTCTATACCCACAAACCCCGAGCTGATCGTAAACTTTTATTGAATAAAAAAGAGATTACGAAAATCGAAAAGTTCCTGCAGGTGAAAGGAAACACGCTCATCCCCCTCAAACTTTTTCTCTCCGATACAGGTTGGGTAAAGGTAGAGATTGCTCTTGCACAAGGAAAGAAACTACACGACAAACGCCAGGATCTCAAAGAAAAAGACGACAAGCGCGACATGGATCGGGCGATGAAGCGGTGATCATAGAATCCCGAATGTTAATAAATGTAACCAATGGTTATTCGCCAGAAGGTAAATCACCAACAGGATAGTGGAAAAATAAAGCGCGAAATGGTAAGCAATGGTATAATAGAGCGTTCTTCTTCGAAAAATGCGTACTGCCATTGGTGCCAGAATAACCGGAAGAATGATGCAGTGAAAAGCATAAAAAGTGAAAGGTAGGGAGTATATCGCTAAACCTGTTTTACGAATGGAATAGAGCGCTACTGCTTCATGAAAAATTCTGGAACGTTGGACGACTAGGTCGGGATAGTAACGATACAGTGCCACATCCATTTCTGCTACCCAGTATTCCTTTCCTTTTTGTGTAACGATCAATGATACGTTTTCATCAAGAATTCCACCATAAACGTCTTTAGCATAATAAGTAGCTGTCTCGTTTTCCTCTGAACAGGGAAGTACCCAGTCGAGTACGATGAATAACGCTACAATGCATCCTAATATGGAAGTCAGTTTGATCAACTTCCATTTTTTACCCGAAAACAAACTTTGGTAGTATCGTTCATTTTCAAGTGCTTGACGTTTAGCAAATTCACTATACCGTTGCACCGCCTCTTTTCTTCGGTCCTCTAATGATTTTTCGGGTTCTTTGTCCTTTATATTTAATAAAGCCTCGTATGCCTCTGTTAAAATAACAAACTTGTTATGGGATTGCTCGGATGGATTACGGTCGGGATGATAACGCATGGCTAATTTGCGATAGGCACGCTTAATTTCATGTTCTGATGCAGTGGAGCTTAGCCCTAAAATGTTGTAGTATTTTTCAAACGAATTCAAAGTAATTCTAGCGTTTCTTTTCGATTGATCTTCATACTTTCTGTACGTACAAATTCGGGAAGAAATCGGATTTCTTTCGGACAGCCGTATTTCGTTAACAAGGGTTTAATGAGTTCAAGAATGGTTCTTTCATCCTCTGCTTTTAAGCTTTCTATAACCAATACAATTCTTTCTCCAAATTTCGAATCCGCCACCCCACCAATAAAAAAGGGCTTTTGAATAATATGTTGGATCCGTCCTTCCAGTTCTTCTGGGTGGAATTTGATTCCTCCGCTGTTTATAACAAAATCGGCTCTTCCCGTGATACGAAATCGCTTATTTTTATCGATTGTTACAAGGTCAGACGTTTGCATATTATAAACATCCAGTTCAGGATAATGAATTACGAGACATCCGTTTTTTGAGCTTATATCGATGCCGGGAAGTAGGGTATAATATTCCTGTGTGTGCTTTCCAATACTTCTGAATGCAATATGAGACAGTGTTTCAGTCATTCCATAGGTATGATAAATTGTCGCTCCAATTTGGGTTAAGCGGTCTATTTGCTCCGAACTGACCGAGCCTCCACCAACTAAAACGGTAGCGCTATTTTTGATGAGGTCGGGCTTATAGTTTAAACAGGTTTCCAATTGCAATGGCGCAATAGCTAGCAAATCAAATGCGGAGAATGGAAGATCTGACAGCTCATTTGAACGAATCTCCCCAACGTATAGTGTCATTTGGTTCTGAATGGCACGAACAATCATCATTTTTGCTGCTATGGTCTTCACAGACAGACACAGAAAAGCAGTCCCCCCTTTTTTTACGGAGAAGTTTGAGATGGTTTTGAGTGCGGAAATGCGCATGTGCTTTTTAGAAATCGATATTTCTTTTGAAGGCCCTGTAGAACCTGATGTTTTAACTGTA
>JBIKYP010000133.1:0-2794 GCA_044355195.1 Crocinitomicaceae bacterium
AGATCACTTTTTTTAGCACGGGATTAGTGTAATGGTTTTTCAAAAAATTCGTGTAGTTTTAGGGCTCCAGCCAAATTGGAAATGGAATATAGTTAAACTCAAAGAATGAAGTTATGAAAAAAATGTTTGGTTTGCTTGCTTTAGGTATGGTGATTATGGCGTTCATGTATCCAAAAAGTGTGAACCCTGCTCAGGAAGAGTTCGGTATACAGTTTAAATCTATTTCGCTCGCGGAGGCGAAGAATTTGGCTAAAAAGAATAAACAATACATTTTTATTGATGCCTATACGAGTTGGTGTGGTCCGTGTAAGATTATGGCAGCCACTTCTTTTAAAAGTGCCGAAGTGGGGTCTGTATACAACAGTAAATTTATTAATCTAAAGATTGATGTCGAGAAAGATGCTGACGGATCCGAAATTGCACGCACGTATAAGGTTCGTGCTTATCCAACCTTATTAATTATAGATAGTGAAGGAAAATTAATTAAAACAGTGCTAGGCCTTCAAACCGAAGATCGACTAATTGCATTCGCGAATTCAGTGCAGTAAATAAAAAGCCGCTTCGTTTCCGAAGCGGCTTTTTATATGTCATAGATTAGGGATTAATTTCCTTTATCCATTTTTTCCTTTAATGCAGACAATGCATCTAAATCACCAAGTGTAGATTTCTCCGTATTCTGGTTGATCGCCTTCACTGCCTGTGAAGTAGAAGAACCTCCTCCCGAAGTTTTCTTCGCTCCATTTTTCGTAGCAGATGCAGATGGTCTGTCTTCTCCTTCTTCAAATGTACGCGTGTGTGATACAACGATCTTTTTGGCGTCTTTGTTGAATTCGATTACTTTGAAGTTAAGCGTCTCCTCTACTTTTGCATTGGTTCCGTCTTCTTTCTTCAAGTGTTTAGAAGGACAGATTCCCTCAACACCGTATGGAAGTGAAACGATTCCTGATTTATCCTTATTCTCAATAATCGTACCCTGATGAACGGATCCTTCCGAAAAGATATTCTCGAAGACATCCCATGGGTTTTCTTCCAATTGTTTGTGACCTAGAGAAATACGACGATTGTCACGATCAATCTCAAGAACAACAACCTCCATTTCGTCCCCGACTTTACAGAATTCAGATGGATGCTTGATCTTTTTCTGCCATGAAAGGTCAGAAATATGAATTAATCCGTCCACTCCCTCTTCCAACTCTACAAATACACCGAAGTTTGTGAAATTTCGTACTTTGGCTTTGTGTCTGGAGTCAACTGCGTATTTCCCTTCAATATTTGACCAAGGATCAGGCATTAATTGCTTAATTCCGAGTGACATTTTACGTTCTTCACGGTCTAAAGTAAGAATAACCGCCTCAACAGTATCGCCTACGTTCATGAAATCCTGTGCAGAACGTAAGTGCTGAGACCAGCTCATTTCAGAAACATGGATCAGTCCTTCTACACCTTGAGCAATCTCGATGAACGCACCGTAGTCAGCCATGACCACAACTTTTCCTTTCACTTTATCACCTACTTGTAGGTTGGCATTCAATGCATCCCACGGATGAGGTTGCAGTTGTTTCAATCCAAGAGCGATACGTTTCTTCTCGTCATCAAAGTCTAGTATAACTACATTCAATTTCTGATCAAGCTCTACGATCTCTTCGGGATGATTAACACGACCCCAAGAAAGGTCCGTAATGTGGATCAATCCGTCTACGCCGCCCAAATCAATGAATACTCCGTAAGAAGTAATGTTTTTGACAGTACCTTCCAATACCTGACCTTTTTCGAGACCAGAGATGATTTGTTTTTTCTGTTCTTCAAGCTCTGCTTCGATAAGTGCTTTGTGAGAAACAACTACGTTACGGAACTCTTGATTGATCTTAACTACTTTGAATTCCATATTCTTACCAACGTATACGTCGTAATCACGAATAGGCTTCACGTCAATCTGAGATCCTGGAAGGAATGCTTCGATTCCGAAAACGTCAACGATCAAACCACCTTTCGTACGACATTTAACGTATCCTGTGATTACCTCACCTGTGCGAAGTACATCGTTCACACGGATCCACGCTTTGTGCATTCGAGCCGTACGGTGAGATACGATTAACTGACCTGTCTTGTCTTCCTGACATTCTACATAAACATCTACAGTGTCACCTACTTTTAACTCAGGATTGTAACGGAATTCAGACGCTGCTACAACACCCTCTGATTTGTAACCAATGTTGATGATTACCTCTTTTTTTGTGACAAGTACAACTGTCCCTTCTACAACTTCTTTCTCGTTGATAGATGTTAAAGTTTGCTCGTACTTATCGGATAATTCTGAACGCTCAATATTAGAGTATCCGTCTAATGCTAACGCATTCCAATCGAAATCCGCAGAACCCTGCGTTGTTGTGTTTTTTGCCATGTGGCTTAATTTTACTTGTATTTCGGAGCCCTGTACATCCGAAAGGATTTATAAAACCGCCATAACAGGGGACGGTATTTGAAGGGTGCAAAGTTAGGGAATTAATTGTGAAAACCAAGTGGGTAAATAAAAAAAGACCGCACCAAGGCGGCCTCTTAAATAGGTGTGGTATCAATTACTTAATAGCATCAGCGCGCTTTTTGTACTCTGCTGATTTGTTGATGTCACCCAATTGACGGTGTAATTGAGAAAGAATGATAAGTACATCTTTATCGTTTGGACTTATCGTAATGTATTTTTCAAGCGGTTCAAGTGCTCTTCGGTAAAGGTCATCAGATTCAATGACCATCTTGTCATAATTTTTGTCTCCAATTTTTAATTGGTTGGCAGCTG
>JBIKYP010000096.1:0-8253 GCA_044355195.1 Crocinitomicaceae bacterium
GCACGAACGTCACCTCCCCAGGTTACTAAATGTGCGCCTAACTGATATAGTGCACCTTGATAATTCGGATCAATCTCGAGAGCCTTTCTCAAGGCTGTTTCAGCTCTGTCATTATACTTGAGGTCGATATAGATAGTACCGATCGTATAATACAATTGTTTGTTGTTTGAGTCTGCAGCGATGGCTTCAGATAAAGCTGTCTCTGCACCGGCAGCATTACCGGTCTCGATATTTATATTCACAAGCTCCAACAATAGATCTTTATCCAAAGGATTCATCTTTCGAGCTTCCTCGATCAATGATTTTGCATCGGAAAATTGTTTGTTTTTTCTGTAAGCAGAGGATGCACGAATATAGTTTTGTGTTGGCTTGTATTTCATCTTGGCTAATGTCGTGTAATTCAAGGCAGCTTTATCATAAATAGTTGCCTTATCAAAACAGATGGCTGAGTTGTAGATGGAAGAGGTGTCTATCTGCCCAAGTACATCTGAAAAACGAACTTGCAATTCGTACGCTTCTCCCGTTTCTTTGTACAAGCCTTTTTCGTACAACTGATTGATGCCATTTCCAAACAAAGTTTTTTTGTAGTTGATTGATTCTTCTATGTCAGATTTGAATTTAGAACTTATTGCTAAAGACCGTTTGTAGCTTTCGAGACCATTATTCAGGTACTCGTCTCCGTGCTCTTTCTTAAATAGTGAATCCGACTCGAATACCATTAAGTATCCGGTGTAGATCTCTCCTTTATAGAAAAGTGTTTTCGCGCTTTGTTTCGTACTTTCGTTGTCAGCGGCCAAGTCAATGTACTCTTTCGCTTTTTTCAAGGCTAATTGAGCGGCTTCTATGTTTCCGCCACCTTGCTTCATCTTTTGTAGATTATCTTTGAATTTTATGTATTCCAGTGCGGCTGAAGTTTCATTTGATTTTTGGCCGAAAGAAAAACTAGCAACGAGTAGTGCGAAGGCAATACAAGATCCTGCTTTGAAATGTTGTTTCATTTGTTGTATTTTAATTGAGCTGTACACGAATTTATATTATTCCACATCGCTGTTGTCAACTTCTGTGCCACTCTCTGCCTCATTCGTTGGTTCGATAGGGTTTCCATTTTCATCGAACTCTTCTTCTTCTTCGCTTCGAGGTACTCGTGCGATGGCTGCTATTTCAGCATTATTTTTAAGGTTGATGAGACGAACACCCTGAGCCGCGCGACCCATAGTACGAATTGTATCGATGTGCATTCGTATGGTAATACCGGAGCGAGTTATAATCATCAGATCCTCCTCATCGGCAACATTCAAAATGGATAAAAGTGGACCTGTCTTGTCTGTAATGTTTAACGTTTTAACTCCTTTACCTCCCCGATTCGTGATTCGGTAAACAGGTTCTTTGTCTTCAGGATCATTCAGATAAGTTCGCTTGCCATATCCTTTTTCAGATACGACCAAAATCGTGGAATAAACATCTTCTACGCAAATCATTCCTACAACCTGGTCAGTATCGTCTGTCAAAGAAACACCTCGCACACCGGATGCGTTTCTACCCATTGGACGAACAGTGGATTCGTTGAAACGGATTGCTCTTCCTGAACTTGTTGCAAGGACAATCTCGTTTGTTCCGTTGGTTAATTTTGCCTCAAGAAGCTCGTCATTTTCACGAATTGTAATTGCATTGATACCATTAGATCTTGGTCGTGAATAGGCCTCGAGAGATGTTTTCTTTATCACGCCTTGTTTTGAACACATGACGATAAAGTTATTGTCAAGGTATTCTTTATCGGTAAGATCCTGCACTTTAACGTATGTCTTAACCTTATCGTCCTGAGGAATGTTGATCAAGTTCTGGATCGCCCTCCCTTTGGCCGTTTTATTTCCTTCGGGTATTTCGAATACGCGCATCCAGAAACAACGACCTTTCTCCGTGAAGATGAGCAGGTAGTTGTGGTTCGTTGCTACAAATAAGTGCTCAAGGAAATCTTTGTCGCGGGTTGCGGAACCTTTTGAGCCCATACCACCGCGGTTTTGAACTTTATACTCTGAAAGGCTCGTGCGCTTAATGTAACCTGCATGCGAAATAGTGACAACCACTTCTTCATCAGCGATCAAGTCTTCCATACGCATTTCTGAGGCGGCATACTCTATGGTTGAACGACGCTCATCACCAAAACGGTTTTTCACATCAATCAATTCGTTCTTGATGATCTCCATTCTGCGCTCTTCACGATCCAGGATGTCTTTCAAGTCTGCGATCAACTTCATCAATTCGTCATATTCTGCACGCAACTTATCTTGCTCCAGTCCGGTCAATTGACGCAAACGCATATCTACTATCGCTCTTGTCTGAATTTCGGAAAGTCCAAAACGGTTTGCCAGTTTTTCGCGAGCATCATCCGGACTAGCAGAAGCCTTAATGATCTCGATCACTTCATCAATGTTGTCAGATGCAATAATCAGACCCTCGAGGATGTGTGCGCGTTCTTCCGCCTTACGCAGTTCATATTTAGTTCTGCGGATCACCACTTCGTGACGGAAATCAACGAAGTTTGAGATAAGCTCTTTGAGATTTAATAACTGTGGTCTTCCATCGACCAAACAAATATTATTGACTGAGAAAGAGGTTTGAAGGGAGGTGAACTTGTATAATTTATTTAATACGACGTTGGCAATAGCATCCCGTTTGATCTCGTAAACGATTCGCATGCCATTACGGTCAGACTCGTCGCGGATGTCAGAGATTCCTTCTATCTTTTTGTCGTTTACTAATTCAGCGGTTTTCTTGATCATGTCCGCTTTATTCACCTGATAGGGGATTTCAGTGACAATAATTTGTTCTTTGCCGTTGTATTCCTCTATTTCAGCTTTAGCACGCATCACGATTCTGCCTCGCCCTGTCAGCAATGCCTCACGAACACCCTCATAGCCATAAATTATACCACCTGTCGGGAAATCCGGTGCTTTGACGTGTTTGAGGAGTTCTTCAATTTCGATGTTTTTATTGTCCACATAAGCTATAACTCCGTCTACTACCTCTGACAAATTGTGTGGCGCCATGTTCGTTGCCATTCCAACTGCTATGCCGGAAGCACCATTTACCAATAGATTAGGTACTTTCGTGGGAAGTACGGAAGGCTCTTCGAGGCTGTCATCAAAGTTAGGAGAGAAATCCACTGTTTCCTTGTCAAGATCATCTAGCATTTCTTCTGCGATCTTTCGGAGACGTGCCTCAGTATAACGCATGGCCGCCGGACTGTCGCCGTCAACAGAACCAAAGTTACCTTGACCATCAACTAAAGGGTAACGAAGAGACCAAGGTTGCGCCATTCGTACCATGGTATCATAAACCGAACTGTCGCCATGTGGGTGATATTTACCGAGCACTTCACCGACAATTCTTGCGGATTTTTTATAAGGTCTGTTTGAGAATACGCCCAGATCCTGCATTCCGTACAACACCCTTCTGTGAACAGGTTTGAAACCATCACGTACATCAGGTAGGGCTCTAGAAACGATTACCGACATCGAATAGTCGATGTAGGCAGATTTCATTTCATCTTCAATGTTAATCTGGATTATTTTTTCACCGTCTGCCATCTTGTCACTTAATTATTTTTAGCACGCATCTTGCACGCGTCAAGTAATCGACGAAGTTAGTTATAAAGGCCTGGTTGAGATAGCTTAAAATTACCCTTTTTACTAACAAAAATCTGTGGAAAATTGACTTTTAAAGGTACTTTTCAACAATTTATTCGTTTTACATTTGTAATGTAGAAGTTCTATATCAAGTAGAGTTTAAAAAATTCTAATTATGGAGGCAAAATTTTCGCCCAAAGTAAAAGATGTTATCACTTACAGTAGGGAAGAGGCATTAAGATTGGGAAATGATTTCATAGGAGTAGAACATCTTCTTCTAGGTATTATTCGCTTAGGCGATGGTACAGCGGTGAAGTTACTCAAAGAGTTTCATCTTGATTTGAAGCATATTAAATCAGAGGTTGAATTGTCTTTGCAACGAAACTCTAAAGGCGTTATGAGTCCAAACGGCAACATACCATTAGTTAAACAGGCAGAGAAGGTGTTGAAAATGACCTACCTTGAAGCGAAGCTATACAAAAGTTCGGTGATTGGTACGGAGCATTTGTTGTTGTCCATGTTGAAGGATGAAGACAGTTTTGTATGTTCTATCCTGAATAAATATGGCATAATTTATGACAATGTTAAAGATGAATTAGAGGCTATGATAGAAGAAAACATAAATCCTAGGGCTGAATTTCCCGGAAATCAAGATGATGATGGCGGGGAGCAATTTGCCGCTCAAAGAAAACCAGCAGATCCAAAATCCAAAACACCAGTACTTGATAATTTCGGTCGTGACTTGACCAAAATGGCAGAGGCTGGTAAACTTGACCCCATTGTTGGACGTGAGAAGGAAATTGAACGTGTAAGTCAGATTTTATCACGAAGAAAAAAGAATAATCCTATCCTTATAGGAGAACCAGGTGTTGGTAAGAGTGCAATTGCTGAAGGATTGGCGCTCCGTATTGTTCAGCGAAAGGTGTCGAGAGTTCTTTTCAACAAACGGATCATTTCTCTTGATCTAGCCTCACTTGTAGCTGGAACAAAATATCGTGGTCAGTTTGAAGAACGTATGAAAGCAGTGATGCAGGAGATTGAAAAGAATCCGGATGTGATTTTATTTATTGATGAGATTCATACTATTATAGGGGCAGGTGGTGCTAGTGGCTCTCTTGATGCGTCTAACATGTTTAAACCTGCTTTGGCTCGTGGCGAAATGCAGGTCATTGGTGCAACTACACTTGATGAATATCGTCAATATATTGAAAAGGATGGGGCATTAGAAAGACGTTTTCAGAAAGTTTTAGTTGAGCCTACTTCGATTGAAGAAACGATACAAATTCTCAACAACATCAAAGAACGTTACGAAGACCACCATTCGGTAACCTATACTGAAGAAGCCGTTGTGGCTTGTGTCAAATTAACAGAGAGGTATATTACGGATCGACACTTACCGGATAAAGCTCTAGACGCACTAGATGAAGTAGGGTCACGGGTGCATCTCACAAATATCAATGTTCCGCAGGAGATTTTGGATATTGAGTCTCAAATAGAGGCTTTGAAAGACCAAAAAAACGAGGTAATTAAGTCGCAACAATATGAAAAAGCGGCTGAATTGCGTGATTCAGAAAGGAAGTTGCAAGAGCAATTGGAGACAGCAAAGGGTAGATGGGAACTTGAGTCTAAAAATAATCGCGTTCTCGTAACTGAAGAGCATGTAGCTGAGGTTGTGTCTATGATGAGTGGTATACCTGTTACGAGAGTCTCACAGTCTGAGACGGGGAAATTGGTGAATATGGCTGACGAGTTGAAAGGCAAAGTAATAGGTCAGGATGAAGCGGTCGCTAAGGTGGTGAAGGCAATTCAACGTAACCGTGCAGGATTGAAGGATCCAAATAAGCCTATTGGTTCATTTTTCTTCCTTGGTCCAACAGGTGTGGGAAAGACTCAACTTGCCAAAGTACTCGCAAAATATTTATTTGACTCGGAAGATGCGCTGATTCGTGTTGACATGTCCGAATACATGGAGAAATTTTCAATTTCTAGATTAGTAGGAGCTCCTCCGGGATATGTGGGATATGAAGAAGGAGGGCAATTAACAGAGAAAGTGCGAAGAAAGCCTTATTCTATCATATTACTGGATGAAATTGAAAAGGCACATCCCGATGTATTTAACTTATTGTTGCAGGTACTTGATGACGGACACATGACAGATGGGTTGGGTCGTAAGATCGATTTCAAAAATACCATTTTGATAATGACATCAAATATAGGTGCGCGACAATTGGCTGATTTTGGAACCGGCGTTGGTTTTGGAACCAAGGCCAAGGAGGAATCTCGAGATGAAAATGCAAAGTCTGTTATTCAGAATGCACTTCGCAAAGCTTTCTCTCCGGAATTTTTGAATCGAATTGATGATATGATTCTCTTTAAGTCTTTACAAAGAGAAAGTATTCATAAAATTATCGATCTGGAATTACAAAAATTGTATGGACGTATCAATAATCTTGGATACAATGTCGAAATGACTGAAAAAGCTAAGGATTTCATAGTTGAACATGGCTATGATGAAAAATTCGGTGCTAGACCGTTGAAGCGTGCCATTCAGAAATTTATCGAAGATCCGCTTGCTGAAGAGATTATAAAGGCGAACATCCAAGAGGGTGATACTATTAAGATGAATGTAATGGATGGCTCAGAAGAATTAACTATTACCATCGATAAAGGAAAAACGAAAGCTAAAGAAAAAGAATAGAAGTTTTTTATGGATAATGATTGTCTAAATGGTATGCGATTTAAACTAAATGGTGTGGCAATATAGTGCTCGATTAATTTGAATAATACTTCGCTCGCCAATAGCCGATTACCCGAACTAATAAAATCAGTATCGGCACTTCAACAAGTGGCCCAATCACTCCTGCAAATGCCTGACCGGAATTGATCCCGAAAACGCCAATTGAAACAGCAATGGCTAATTCAAAATTGTTACCTGCTGCTGTGAATGAGAGCGCCACATTTTCTTTGTATGACGCGCCGAAGTATTTGGCGGTAAAGAACATTAAGGTGAACATTATGCAGAAATAAAAGACTAATGGTAGAGCAACCTTGAGTACGTCCATGGGGAGTTCAACAATCATTTTTCCTTTGAGACAAAACATGACTACTATCGTCCCAAGCAATGCTATTAGAGTGATTGGTGAGATGGCAGGAATGAAGCGGGTAAGAAGCCAGGTTTCTCCTTTTGACTTCAAGATGAACCATCGGCTGATCAGTGCTGCTCCAAAGGGTATTCCCAGATAAATCCCCACCGTCTCGGCTATTTGTGAGATCGTTATATTGAGGTGTAAGCCTTTTATTCCGAATAATGGTAGGACGACTTCCAAATAGAAGTAAGCATACAGACTGAAAAAAGCGATTTGCAGCAAACTGTTTATGCCTACCAGTCCGGCAGTAAGTTCACGGTTTCCCTCTGCTAGTTCATTCCAAACGATGACCATCGCGATACAAGGAGCGATACCGATGATTATCAGTCCTGTGAGGTAATCTGGGTCATTTGGAAGGAAAAGAGCGGCAAGTAGACACATCAGAAACGGCCCGACTATCCAAGTTGTAAAAAATGAAAGTCCGAGTAACTTCGGTTTTGCCAGTACTGCAGGAAGTTGTTTGAAATCGATTTTCACCAGGGGAGGGTACATCATCAGAATGAGGCCTATCGCAAGTGGAATATTGGTGGTACCGCTGGAAACAAGATTAATGGAGTCGGCAATTGTAGGAGTTAAGTAACCGATTACGACACCGGTAATCATAGCAGCGAAGATCCAAAGTGTTAGGAAACGATCTAGAAATTTTAGACGTTTTTTCATTGTGCAGGTTTTATTAAGGAGAAAATGTAAAGATTATCTCGAGCAATTTGAAGTGAACGTTCGATGTATTTTTCCGTTTCCTGGGGTGTTCCATCGAATACTTTAGGGTCGTCATAAGTAGTACTGATTCGCATTTCTGCGCCGGGTACAAAAGGACAATTTTCCTCTGCTTCCGAGCAGGTCATAATGGAAGCGAATTCTTCTGATGGATTTGATGGATCATCTATTGTCTTGGAAAAACACAGCATCGGTTCCTGTGCTTCATCGAAGCTGACTAAATAATGAGGATTTGATTTAGTGCTATTTGATGTAATTTCAAAGCCTTGTTTTTTAAGCGTCTGTACAGTGTTTTGGTGCATTTCCGTAGCTTCAGTTCCTGCGCTATATGTCTGGACGTTTTTAATGCCGTAGTATTCGGCCGCTATTCTACCCCAAATCTGACCAAAATGACTTCGGCGTGAATTGTGGGTACAGACATAGATTAAACGTACATGTTTACGAAAAGCTATGTTGTTCTGAATATATGAAGCGATTTTTTCAAGTGTTTGTTTTCTTGTGTCGCTGATCTGATTAAATTGATGTGTGAGCTCATCACATGTTCTATGAATATCCGGTCTCATATTGAAAAGAAATTAACAACATTTACCTCCTGGTGTGCACTGCAAACTCGATGGGGTTCTTTCCTTTAAATTAAATTTAGGTTTTGTCTCGGGGATTCCGCATTGGTCTTGGGCAAGGCACTCGGTTTGTTTTCTGGTAAGTATAAACTCATTATTGCTGAATTCCATACCAAATTTTGAAATGGTATCCATTTGATATTC
>JBIKYP010000098.1:0-7988 GCA_044355195.1 Crocinitomicaceae bacterium
TAATTTCCCGCCGCAATCGATAAACTTTCGCGTGAGTAATCCGACTTCTGTGATATGGAAATGTTCTGGAAGGCTTTTTCCATCTGGCAAACTAAATCGGATCCGATCTATTTTAGTTAGTTTTTGTTTTAATTCGGAGAGTGTCATAGATTATTCTTTTAGCAACAGTTTATTTGAGTCGAATTTGAGATTAAAAAATCCAGGATTCCTTTCATTTCTACAAATGTTTCCACATTGAGGCAATAGCATCTCGAGTTGCCCTCAATTGTACCCTGAATAATTCCGGCTTCTTTTAATTCCCTGAGATGTTGAGAAATAGTAGCTTGTGAGAGGGGTAGTATATCTATCAAATCGTTGCATATACATGAACGTACTGTCGCTAGATACTCAACAATTGCTATCCTGGCTGGATGACCTAATGCTTTAAAAACCAATGCTTTTTTATTTTGATTTGAAGTGAATTCTTCAGTTTTGGTAGTTCCCATTATTAATTGTTATAAAGCAATATTACGATAAATTATTTGCTTAATGTTAACTCATGAAAAATATTTAAAAATTTATTAACCTAAGATTAATCTAACTTGAAATGACAATTCTCTCTAAAGGATTGGATTCGTTATTCATTTAGACTCGAAGAAAACCTCACAAAGTCTCAAAATAATGTATTGTGACAAAATGAAAGGACTGCGCAAATAACAGCTATTTATTTAGAAATCACTTTTGTAAGTGAACGAAAATCGTTGATTTTTTTTTGGATGAGAAAATGCCAACTGTTCCGCATGGAGGTAAAGACGATCAGAGGGATGACCGTAAAGTTCGTCACCCACTATGGGACAGCCAATGCCTTGATAATGCGCTGAATGTACACGCAATTGGTGAGTTCTACCGGTTTTGGGGTAAAAATAAATTCTGCAGGTTTGATCGTTGTAGTATTGAATCACCTGATATTCAGTAACTGCATTTTTGCCGTAATCATTACAAACAATTTGATTTGGACGGTTGTCTAGATCCACGCGAAGTGGTATTGAAACAGTTCCTTTTTCAAGTTTAGGAATCCCTTGAATAAGTGCAACATATCGCTTTTGGATAGTTTGATTCTTGAATTGTCGTTGTAAATGTTTATAGGCCATTTCGTTTAGGGCAGCGACCATTAATCCTGAGGTCGACATATCGAGCCGATGTACAATCATCGGCCCAGTTGCATATGGGAACAATTTTTTAAGTTGCATTTGAACTGAGTCAAATATTCCTTTACCCGGTACTGAGAGTAAATCGTGTGGCTTGTGAAGAACTACTATTTCTTCGTCTTGATAAATAATCTTTATTTTTTTCGATATGTTCAATTTTTCATGAAGAGGATCCGGATCAATTGCTAATCCTTTCAATTGGTGTTTTAGAATGGGTTCACATTTTCCTCGACATGCCGGATAGTATTGTTTGTGCAGTCTCACTTCGGATGCTGGTGAAGCTCCCCACCAGAATTCAGCCATGGCGATCGGCTTCATGCCATGAGTTAATGCATAGTTCAATAGCTTAGGGGCGACACATTCTCCTGCACCGGAGGAGGGTATGGACCTGTTTAATTTCTTAAAAAGGGAGAGTAAATCAATGGTTTCATGTTGAGCATTGTAAAATTTATATTGACTGAAAAGTTTGTTTTGTAGCGATGAAGAAAGTTGACTTCGTTTGATTTTTAGATTTTCAATTTGTGTTAAATGGAGTTTTAAAAGTTGAGTTATTTCTTCTTCTTTTTTTCGAAATATGCGTTTTTTATCCTTTAATAGATATTGTTCACTCGCACTCTGATCTGCTAATAATTTCAATTCTTTTTCACGCTGCATTGACTGTAAAGATTCTAATTCTTTTCTTTTGATATCGCGTTGTTTACGCGATTTTCGAATTAAATCCTTCATTTCTTCCAGATTGTTTTTGTGACTATCTTTAACTTGACGAAGTTCACTCTGTAAGGTGATAAACTTGGGGTCGTTTTCCAGGGCATCAATCTTCGTTGTGAGTTCATTAATCTTTTGTTCCTCCAATGAGAAAAAGCCTTTGTCTTGGTATCGATCGTAGACAGGAGGCACAAAGCCTTGGATTTTAGTTTTGCCTTTCAATTTACCTGAAAATCCGGCTAAATAGCCTAGATTTCTTGCAGTATCCTCAACTACAAGTATTCCAAACATTTTTCCAGATTTTCTACCGTTTGCAAAAGTCTCCTCTCCGAAATTCTCAGCTCCTTTTCCAAGTTTAACAAGTCGGGACATAAGGTGCTCAGCAGAAACTATGGCTACCGGATGAGGTGTATAATTGTGAGGGTAGCAAAAACAGTTCGGTAATTGCCCCGAAAATTCTATAGGAAAAAAAACATCTCCATTTTTACTCACTTTACAATATGGATTTGCGGTAGTACTCAACCGCCTTTCGAACAGAACCGTTTAAAGCTAGTAATTCCGAAGCTTGATCGTATGAAAGCCCGGTTTCATCCATAACCATCTTTACCCCGCGGTCAACCAGTTTGTTATTACTTAATTGCATGTCTACCATTTTGTTGCCTTTAATCCTTCCAAGACGGATCATAAGTGCGGTGGAGATCATGTTCAGAACCAATTTTTGAGCTGTTCCGGATTTCATTCGTGTACTTCCCGTGACGAATTCAGGCCCAACCTCCGGTGTTATTGGGAATTCGGCTAATTGGGAGAGGGGAGAACCCGGATTACAGGAAATACCGCATGTCAAGACCCCGGCTTTTTGTGCTTCTTTAAGAGCCCCAAGCACATAAGGCGTAGTTCCGGAAGCGGCAATTCCAACTAATGTATCCTTTTCATTGATATCGTATTCTAATAAGTCTTTCCATCCCTGTTGGGTATCGTCTTCCGCAAATTCAACCGCTTTGCGAATGGCTGAATCCCCTCCTGCAATAATTCCTATGATCAAGCCTTGCGGAACACCAAAAGTAGGAGGACATTCACTTGCGTCTACGATTCCAAGTCGACCACTCGTGCCTGCTCCGATGTAAAACAGACGTCCTCCCCGCAGCAAACGTTCAAAGCATGCCTCCACAAACGATTCGATGGCGTGCAATTCCTTTTCTACTGCAAGAGGTACAGATAGATCCTCTCTATTGATATTCTGTAACAGCGTAATGGTGCTCATCTGTTCCAGGTGATCATATTTCGAGTCGGATTCGGTAATTTTTTTCATGATCAAATGAGAAAAGCTCGGGATGAAATATCATTCAATTCAACTTCAACACGTTCTTTTAGGGTAGTAGATAAGCTTAAGCCAACAAAATCTGCTTTTATCGGATAACGGCGGTGAGTTCGGTCAACCAATGCAACTGTTTTGATAGATTTCGTAGGGCCTTCAAGAAATTTTATGAGCGCATATTGCATCGTTTTACCTGAATTCAAAACGTCATCTACCAAAACGATATATCCGTTTTTTAGTTTCTCCTCCTCAATAGAAAGCTTCACTACATCCTTCCATGGTTCATCTTTGTTAATTAAGATTTCAAACACATGGATTTCTTGGTTAGAGTGAGACCGGATAATCGTTTTGAGCTTTTCAGCAATCAAAATACCGTTTCCACAAATTCCTCCGATGAAAAGTGTAGGTTCTTCAAAAGAATTTTCTAGTAATTCATGTGCCAAACGATTAATTTTTCTTTCAATATCGAGATGGTTGAGAATACTATTCATTTGATTGATTTAAGTATCAAATATAGTTATTGTTATTAATAGGTTTGAAACGTGAAGATAGATTTATCTGAATGGTAATAATCCGGTGTTGAAATATGGATTTCCATCTTTGGTCGAATGCTGAAATGAATTATTTTGAGGAATGTATGCGCTTAGTGTTTATGCGTGTTATTCAAAATTTTACGCATTCTGATTTTTATTTATTTGATTTACATTTATTTATATTATTTTTTTGAATAAGTTATAGGTTATTAACATTTTAGTTTTGATTTTATTTAGTTCCACGGAATTTGGAATTAACATAGTTTTGTTGTAGAATTATTGATGTTAATCAGTTGTTTTGCTCATTTGAATGAAAAGATTGTTACGTTTTTCTATGTTTAAAGAGATGTGTTTTTTCACCTTCGCGTTCAGAATAAGACTAATTTTTTTATGTCCTTAGTGCTGATGTTAAGAGATATTATGGAATCTTTTTAGTCCAAAAGAATAACTTTTTTGCAAACCTGTCGTACAAAACATTTAAAGGATTTTGTCCAGGAAGTTTTTATAATGTAATGGTATGATTATGAAACGATTAATTACAAGGTTTACGACAGTGGTTTCGGTAGCAGTGTTGTCGATGAATGTCTTTGGTCAAAGTTGTGCGCCGGATATCACGCCGCCAATGGTAACAACCTGTCCGACTACTCCTCAAAATTTCACGACCAATAGCGGTTGTACTTATGTTCATTCAGGAAGTTCTCTTGACCCGTCAGGTATGTCAGATAACTGTATGTTGTCTCCGAATGTGAAATACAACCTTACAGGAGCGACAACAGGTACGGCTACTAATCAATCTCTAAATGGGAAAGTTTTTAATAAAGGGTCGACAACGATACTATGGACTGTCTATGATAATGCGACTCCTGCAAATGAAACTTATTGTGTACTCGTAGTTAATGTGACCGATGCTACCGCTCCAACAATAACATGTGGAGCATCAAGCGCTCAAACAGTTTTTGCTGATGCGGGAGAATGTAACCATACAAAAGTGGGCACAGGATGGGATCCTTCTGCTACCGGTGATAACTGTTCTGTAGCTTCTGTTAGGTGTACGTTAACGGGATCCACTACGGGATCTAATTTAACCACATTATCAAATGTAGATTTTAATTTGGGTACCACTACAGTGACTTGGACCGTTACGGATGGTGGTATTGGTAACACTGCTACTCCTGCAAATACTGCAACTTGCAGTTTCACCGTAACCGTTGTAGACAACCAAGCCCCATTGTTAACTTGCAATAATACCACAAATCAGAGTTTGAATACAGATGCGGGTCAATGTACTTACACGAATACAGGAACAGGGTGGAATGCTTCCGGTACTGATAACTGCAGTGTGGCATCTGTTCTTGCAACTTTATCCGGAGCAACAACTGCGTCCGGTTTAGCTACATTGACTAATCAGTTATTCAATGTTGGTGTAACAACGGTTACATGGACAGCAACAGATGGATCAGGAAATACGACAACTTGTACATTTAATGTCACTGTAACTGATAACGTTCCGCCGGTTGTTACGACCTGTCCTACCAATCAAACGGTAAATATGAATGTTGATGCTTGTACATATACTCATACAGGCACAACATTTAATCCAATAGCTACAGACAACTGTGCCATTACTTATAGTTATGTATTAAGTGGTGCAACAAATGTAGCCGCTGGTGGTTCAACCCTAGCAGGACAAGTCTTTAATACAGGAACAACAGATGTCCTATGGACCATAACAGATATCTCCGGAAATACAGCGACATGTTCATTTAAAGTAACTGTTGTTGATAATCAAAATCCAAAAATATCGTGTGGTGTTACATCTACTCAAAATGTGAATGCAGACGTAGGATTCTGTACTTACAACAACACCGGAACGGGCTGGGATGCTTTAGCTACGGATAATTGCACGGTTTCTTCAGTAACTTGTAATCTATCGGGTGCGACAAATCAATCCGGATTAGCGACACTGAATGGTGTGAAGTTCAATCTGGGAACAACTGTGGTTACTTGGACGGCTACAGATAACTACACTCCGGGAAATACTTCAACCTGTTCGTTTCAGGTCATAGTGTCTGACAATCAAAACCCTATTTTAACCTGTGTGAGTAACCAAAACGTAAATATGGATGCAGGTCAATGTACCTTCACTCAAACAAACACATCCTTGGATGCCACTGCTACTGACAATTGTACTGTTGATTCTATCCATTATGTTCTTAGTGGTGCTACGACGGGTAAGGGTTCAAGTTTGAACGGACTTGCATTCAATTATGGTGCGACGACCGTTGTATGGACTGCAACTGATAATTCCGGGAATACAGCTACTTGTAGCTACACAGTGTCTGTTCTTGATAATCAGGCGCCGACGATCACTTGTAGTGGAAATAAGTCTGTAAACACTGATTTAAGTAAGTGTACCTATACTCAACCTGATAATTCCTGGGATCCTGTGATATCAGATAATTGCCCAACAACGCTTACCTATGCGCTTAGTGGCGCTTCAACTGGAAATGGAAATTCTAGTCTTTCAGGTGTTGTATTTAATAAAGGGGCAACTGTGGTAACGTGGACTATTGACGATAGCCATGGAAACTCAGTTTCGTGTACCCAAACGGTTACTGTTACAGATGCTGAATTACCTGTGATTACGAAATGCGGGCCCGGTTCAGATACAACTATTTCAGTTGATTCAGGTTTGTGTACTCACAAAGTAATAGGAATTTCACTGGATGCTTTAGCTACTGATAACTGTGTAGTTTCATCTTATGCGTACACTCTATTTGGGGCGACTACAGGATCAGGGTTAACCAGTTTAATGGGGGCTATTTTGAACATAGGCACAACTACCGTTAACTGGTTAGTTACTGACGTAAATGGTAATACGAGCACATGTTCGTTCAATATTATTCTCAAGGATAATCAAAATCCTACAATAACTTGTAATCAAACTTCCAACGTTTCAATTCCTGCGGATGGAGGTGGTTGCACGTACCTCAATAAGGGAACAGGATGGGATGCAACAGCGATAGACAATTGTTCTGTAGCTTCTGTAAACTATAATTTGACAGGTGCAACAACCGGAACAGGGGTCTCATTAGATGGTGTAACGTTTACTGGTCTTACGACGGTGACGTGGACAGCGACAGATGTGAATGGGAATACCTCGACATGTTCATTTGACGTTCTCGTTCAGGATACGCAGGTTCCAACAATTAATTGTACAACATCAAAATCTGTAAATGCTGGTCCTTCTTCATGTTCTTATGTGAATTCCGATCCTACTTGGGATGCTACGGGAACGGATAACTGTTCCATTACATTTAGCTACAATTTATCAAATGCGACAACTGGTTCAGGTTCTTCTCTGAATGGTGTAGCTTTCAATCTTGGATCGACCACGGTTACATGGACAGTTAGTGATGGGGTGGGTAATTCTGCTTCTTGTTCCTTTCTAGTTAATGTCAATGATGTTGAAAAACCCTTGATTACCACTTGTGGAGCAGGGAAAGACACAACCGTAATTGCAAATGTGGGAGTTTGCACATACACCAATACCGGAACGGGCTGGGATGCTATAGCTACGGATAACTGTTCAATAGATAGTATATCGTATGTACTTAGCGGAGCGACAACGGGCAGTGGATTAACGACGTTGGATAAGATTGCTTTTAACTTAGATACGACATTGGTGAGCTGGACCGCTACGGATGGTTCTGGTAATACAACAACATGTTCGTTCAAGGTGATCGTTAAAGACACTGAGAAACCGGCGATTACCACTTGTGGAGCGGGAAAAGACACAACGGTAATTGCAGCTACTGGAGTTTGCACATACACCAATACCGGAACGGGCTGGGATGCTATAGCTACGGATAACTGTTCAATAGATAGTATATCGTATGTACTTAGCGGAGCGACAACGGGCAGTGGATTAACGACGTTGGATAAGATTGCCTTTAACTTAGATACGACATTGGTGAGCTGGACCGCTACGGATGGTTCTGGTAATACAACAACATGTTCGTTCAAGGTGATCGTTAAAGACACTGAAAAACCGGCGATTACCACTTGTGGAGCGGGGAAAGACACAACCGTAATTGCAAATGTGGGAGTTTGCACATACACCAATACCGGAACGGGCTGGGATGCTATAGCTATGGATAACTGTTCAATAGATAGTATATCGTATGTACTTAGCGGAGCGACAACCGGCAGTGGATTAACGACGTTGGATAAGATTGCTTTTAACTT
>JBIKYP010000045.1:0-18878 GCA_044355195.1 Crocinitomicaceae bacterium
AACACCCGCTCCTAAAAGTGCCACACTCGTACCCTGAATTCTAGGATTGATTTCAAGTAAATGAAATACTCCCTTTTGTGTATTTTTTTTGAATTGAAAGCCTATCGGACCATTGAGAGATAAGGTGTTACATATCGATTTTACTTGTTCGATGATAGCCAATTCTTCAATAAATTTTCCTGCAACCGATATTCCGGAATTCATTTTTGTTCGAATTCTGGGCGCAATCAATACAGGCTTACCTTTTACAACTAATGAATCTACTGTAAACTCTTCACCGTCCAATAGTTCTGTAACAATCAGTTGCGGAAATTTCTTGGAAACTAAAGTTTGAAGAAGTTCCTCTTTTCTAGTGTACAATGAGGTTGGTTTGTGATTAAAAAGAAGATCATAGGGGTCAATTGAATCATCAATTAATCGGACACCTCTGCTTCCGTTAGAATGACATGGTTTAATACAGGCTTTCCCGTAATCAGATAAAAACATATTTAGACTTCCGTCAAGTTGCTCATACGTTGAAACAATATTAAAATGAGGATGAACTAATTCATTTGATTTTAGATGCGCCAATAACTTTCCTTTGTCATTCGCTATAGCTAATTCCTCGTAACTCGACACTATGACCCCTATACCTTTTTCTTGAAACAGGTGCAGGTATGCAGAGAATTTGAATAACTCTTTTGTTACCAATGGAAAGATGACGTCAACTTGGTGTCGTTCACATAATTTTATCATGTGTGAAATAAAATCAGGATCATCAGCAGGTAAAATCTGTTCAAATGCACCGCTCAAATACCTTCCTGACGCATTCGGATCAATATCACAACAAATCAATCGAATGCGTGAATCCTGTTGCAAACAAC
This sequence comes from Crocinitomicaceae bacterium, assembly GCA_044355195.1. GTDB lineage: Bacteria > Bacteroidota > Bacteroidia > Flavobacteriales_D > Crocinitomicaceae > M0103. The sequence goes on from JBIKYP010000045.1 coordinate 864, forward strand.
GAATGATTCCGGGACCTCCCGGTGCGCCAGCGCCGGTCATGAGTACTGTTATTATTTTTAGATCATCCATCGAATAACTTCAAATACCTCTGCATAAATTTGTCCAGATTGCACACCTCTTACTTGGGCTTGAGAGAAAATAAACTCGCTCTTCATGTAAGTTCGTTGATGTTGACTTTCATAGGCGTTCAACGCATGAATTTTATTTTCAATGTCTTGTTTCTCTAATGTGATAAAGCAAGTAGTATTAAAAGAAAGGTTATTCCAGATTAATTCATAACCTAAAATGGTAGTATTTTTAAAGGCTCTCACCGCCTCTGTTGATATGGTGCTATGATCCTGATGCACATCACTGAGACTTGGGATTAGAATCAAGTCATAGTTGTTCTTTCTAATATCAATAAGGTGTTCAAGTATTTCTTGACGATGAAAATTGAGTTTACGAACAGGATAATTGAAAATAACTAAGTTTTCGGAAGCAATCCCTAACCTTTGAGTAGCTTCTGTCACTTCACGTTTCAGAATATCTTTGGGCAAACCTTCGGGAACAGATTCTTCCGCTGTCGAAAATGCGGCATAGGTTACTGTAGCACCTTCTCGTAAAAAACGTGAAATAGTGCCTCCTGCTCCTAATTCTCCATCATCTGTGTGTGGAGCGAGAACCAAAATATTTTTAAAAACCATTTTTTATTCGTCTGATTACAGTTCCAAACAAAGGAAATCCGTACACCAAACTTACGAACATTATTTTATTTGTTTTTTCATTATATCCTTTGGGGTAGAGAAAGTAGGACTTCATAGAATAAAGTAATTGTATGCGGTAGTTTTTGGAGTAAAATGCTGATTTGGACAAATGAAAATAACACATGCTCAATAGTCTCCTTTTTTCTTTATTTGGGAGGTGTTTACTCAAAACCGGTTTTGAAAAGATTCTTTTGAGATAAAATAGTTCTTTCTCCCACTTTTTTGGATCTCCGTGCGTAAAGCTATCCGAAGCTGCCACGTACACGGTGGTGCGTTCCTTTATTTGGAAGACTGGTACGCCTGCCGCGACCATGCGTAAACTTGTGTCCATATCCTCACAAATAACTACTTCCGGATCGAACAGATGTTCCAACATGACTTCCCTGTGCACGCACCAACGCTGAGGATTCACTGTATAACGCAAGAAATAGGTATAGGGATCCACCGTCTCATAGTCCGGACAAACCCGCTCCGTTCGATTACTTTCCTCAATCTCGGTTCTCGGTTTTCGGTTTTCGGTTCTCGGCTCTCCAATCTCGCTCTCATTGTACGCGTTGGTAAAAAAGAAAGCTTTTGGGAAGTTTCTTTTATTGAGTTCTTGATGTAAGGTTTCGAGATGATTAGGCAGGTGATAGTCGTCGCTATCAAGAAAACAGATGTACTCGCCCTTTGCCTCCTGGATGCCTCGGTTCCTGGAGTGGCAACGCTCTTGGTTGTTTGCGTTCTTAATGTAATGAATTCGTGAGTCAGATAAAAATAGCTGAATAAGATTTTCTGTTCCATCTGTTGAGGCGTCATCGATAATAAGCAATTCCCAATTGGAATAAGTTTGCTTTAAGACACTTTCAATGACTTTCGAAAGCCGATTGGCACGATTGAATGTGGGAATTATAATCGAAAACATTTTAATCTTACCTGAGTCACTATTAGTATAAACGGGTATCTTTATGTCAAAGTTAAGTTTAAACTATGAATTATTTGCGTGAAAATTTTCTGACAAGGGGTCTTCTAAAAATGCCGCTCGAGCAGATGATTTTTTGGAGTATCGTTGTCATTTATGCACTAATAAGATTACTATTTGTTTTTAGCACAAGGGTTGGTCTTGAAATAGGAGAAGAAGATAATTTATGGAATATATTACAAATTTTGGACGGGAGAACAATTTATACAAACCCGGCAGAAAAACCATTTGAGATTTTTTTATATCCACCAATATCTCAATTGGCGTATGCTTGGGTCATAAAAATTCTTGCAATAAAGAACATTTACTGGATGAGTGTGGTCTTACGGGGACTAAGTTTATGCTGTAATCTGGGAACTGTTCTGATAATAAGAACATTCATGGTTAAAACTCTTGGGCATAATCAGGCAAAGTATATTAATTGGTTGATATTAACCGCATTGGCAACAATGATCCATTTGAATTGGACAATAAGGGTTGATGCACTTTCTGTACTGTTTTCTGTGTTTTTAATTGTCTATTGTGTAAATCGGTTAACTGATTTTGACTTTAAGTCCATTTTGTTTGCAAGTTTCTTGATTAACATATCAATTTTTACAAAGCAAGATGGTATTCAATTTATAGGTATATTACCTGTAGCTCTGATCCTAATCCGTAAATTGAAAGAGGGTATTTTCCTTTTTTTAGTCTCAATATTCTTGCTGATATTGAGTTGTTTTGTGGCTGACATAATTTGGGGACAGAATTTTTACGATTCAGTTATCGGGGGAGTTTCAAATCCACTATCTCTCTCAAACGCGTTTGACGTAATTAATAGGTATTTCCAGCTATACAGTCTTCTGCCAATTTTGATTATTTCTTTCGCAATCTGGGGAGTTATACGTTTTGAATCTGAGACGGATCAATTTCTCTCCATTGTTGTCATTGGCACTTTTTCTTTTGCTTGTGTAACATCAATGAAATTCGGGGCATGGGTAAATTATTTTACGTTGTTTAATCTTTTAGGCATAATCCTCTTGTCACGTGGAATTCACTATATAAGACGATTTGATTTAGCTGTTTTGACAATTATCTGCTTTTTATTTTATTTCATTTCTGGTCATGTATACCATTATCTAACTCCTGAGTTTTCCTTGGATAAGAAAGAACTAACTGAAAAAAAGGTGCTTAGTGAGCGCATTAGAAAGATGTTGCCTTCCGACAAATTTATATACACGAATGATGACATACTAGAGCTGTATTTGCATGATAGAACTATTTTTCCGAATCAAATATTTTATAATGGGATGTGTACGTACAAGCACAATCTTTCTCGAACATTAATCAATAACATTGTTCTTATAAAACGAGAAGAGAACTTTGATTATGTTGAAGATAACTTACTTGATTTTGACAAGAAGAATGTATTAAAAATTGACTTGGGATCTAATTATTGCATGTATCGCATAGGTTCTAAAACTAAATGACAAATTACTGCTATATTATGAGTAAAAATGAGTGATAGTAGAGTTGGGGTAATAATCCCTTGTTTCCGCGTTGGTAAAAGAATTTTGAATCTTTTGGAAAAATTAGATGATTCTATTTACAACATCTACCTGATTGATGATCAATGCCCAGAAAATACTTCAGAATTCGTATTGAATTCACGATTTTCAGCTCGCATAAATGTTTTCAAAAATGAAAAAAATTTAGGTGTTGGTGGAGCAGTTAAAAAAGGATTTCAATTGGCCTTGAATGATGGTTGTGATGTTTTTGTGAAATTGGATGGTGATGGGCAAATGAACCCAGATTTAATTCCATTTTTAATAAAACCCTTGTTGCTAAATGAAGCTGACTACGCAAAGGGAAATCGTTTTCACAATCTTAATGCACTTAAAAGGATGCCATTTGTCCGATTATTTGGGAATAGTTGTTTGTCATTTATAAATAAAGTTGTCAGTGGTTATTGGGGGATAATGGATCCAACTAACGGTTTTATTGCTATAAATCGTGAGGCCTTAAGTTTGTTGCCACTTGAAAAAATTGAAAATCGATTTTTCTTTGAAAGCGATATGCTATTTCGCTTGTCTACAATTCAGGCAGTTGTTACCGATTTTCCAATGGATGCTATTTATGAGGACGAAGAGAGTAATTTGAGCGTTGGAAGAGTGTTGATAGATTTTCCGCTCAAGTATTGTTCAAGATTTTTCAAAAGACTTTTTTACAATTATTTCCTTCGCGATTTTAATCTCGGAAGTATACATTTAATTTTTGGTTTTTTGTTGACTTTGTTTGGAGTTGTTTTTGGAGGAATACAATGGTACAGTCACGGTATTCGGAACATCTCTACACCGACTGGGACAATTATGATAGCTGTTTTGACCATCATCTTGGGCTTTCAGTTGTTGTTGTCTTTTTTGAATTATGACGTATCGAGTGCACCACGAAATCCTTTGTCAAAAAGTTAATTTGACAGTAACATTTTGTTTAATCCTACTCTTCCGAATATGAGTGATTTAAAGTTAATTTTTGATAAAAATAGTGCAATAGTAAGAAAAGGAATGAACTCGGTTACTGTCGCGTAACGTGTAACATAAATAGGATGTCCAAAAATAAGAAGTACTATGGATAAAAGATGTATGGCAATAAATAGCAACATGATCTTCAACCACTGGTTATTCATACTTCTTCTAACAATTCCTTTAACTATCAAGTAGATAGCAATGAACCAAAAGGTCAGTAAAATAAGACAGGATTTATAAAACATGATGTGTCCTATTTTATATGCAATCTGTAAAAAATAATTGACCTTATTTTGTTGGGGATAAGTATAATTCAGATAATTATTTTGAATTTTAGAGTTAATGTGGTTGGTTGAATACCCATTGGTTACGTATGCTAATATTTCATCTTGACTAAATCGTCTCTTGTGGCCTGCTAATTCTGCATCTGTGAGGAAGTGCTGATCCCATGCTATTCGCGCTGGAAGCATACTGTAATAAAAAGACGCTTCCTCTAATGAGGTATGGAATAAATAATGAATTGTTTTTTCCTTTACACTATTCGATTCTTTGAGGCTTGTGTGCTCTAGATCATTTTCTGGATTGAATTTGACTAAAATTCTTTTGACGTCAGCAGGAAAAAAATATCCTTTGTAGTATACATTAAAGGAGGCTCCCAAAATGCAAACAAACATCCAGATGAGTGACAAATGGATCCAAGTCTTCGATTTCTTTCTTAAAGCAGATAGAATAAAGTAGAGGGGTATGAAATACAGATAGAAGCCATTCGAACGAACTAATCCAGCGCAGATGACCAATCCAAATAGAAGCGAAAAATAGAAGTAGTTGGTTTTTTCAGTTCTTTTTATCAGCAGTCCTGAGATAATCAAGAGAATGGAACAGTATATGGAATCCGGAAACAAGGCTGTGTTGATTTTCATGATTTCAGGTGTCATTGAAAAAAATGCAATGAGTGGTAGAAAGATGAAAGCTGCTTTTCTAGAAAAATTAAATAAACGGAACAATAAAAAGCAGGATGAAACCAAAAAACAACCGAGTTGAAAATATACAATGGTATGCACATTTCCTCCCCAAGCATAGAGGAGTTGCATAATTTTGGGGTACCCCATAGGGACATCGATGGCTAGGTTGTCAATAGGAAGAAGACCTTTGTTTATACTTAAAATGCAATCCCCGTACAATAATGTATCGTGACTAACCAGTGGCACATTAATATGAAGTACATAATTGTAGTAGGCCATGGAAAAAAAAACAACATACGTCGCTAAAAGAAGAGGAAGCTGATAGACATGAAGTTTCGAAATGAAAGAGGAAATGCTTGTTTTCATGCTAGGGAACTAAGGGAATTACAGGTTTGGATTATGGCATCTACTTGCTGATTGTATTTAAAACGCTGAGCTACAAGAAACTTAATGAATACACTATTCCTTTTTAATCCAGAACTACGAAAATTTTCAAGTGTAAACAAAGCATAAATTAATTCTTTAATCCAAAATAGTCTTGTGATCTTTGGTCGATAACCATTCAAATAATCCAAATAAAAACGTGTAACAAAGCGGGATTCAGACATTCCTTTTTTAAGCCTTTTCAGGTAATCCGGTATAAGTCTCTTTTCTTCGATAAAATGCTTGAATCGCAGTTTGTCATCATAATAGATCTGATATCCTGCAATTTGAAAAGCCAAACACAATTCACTGTCCCCACCGGAGGAAAGCTGATTCCCTCGTCTGTCCGAACTGATGGGTTTAAAACCGACAGCTGTAATTTTTTCAAAGCAGGATTTTACCATAAACATACCGGCGCCATAAACAACATTGCGCACTCCGCGAACGACTCCCGCCGTGGGGAATTGTGGACCTACCGCATAAAAGTTCTGATTTTCTTTGAACCAAGAAGGTATTTTTATTGTACTTACCGCTTCTCCGAGTCCACCCAAAATCCCAATGGTTCGTTGGTTATTCAATCGCTGCATTCCAATTAAAATGTAATCCTCCTTCAGCCAGTTATCGTCGTCACAGAATAAGAGTACCTCACTTTTGGATGCAGAAATACCCTTCAAGCGGGCATGAGTCAATCCGGGCGTATCCTCCGAAACAATAAACCATGGAAATTGGTCAAAGCCATTCATGCTTGATTCAATTACCTTTATACTTGTATCTGATGAATTATTATTCACCAAAATTAATTCCACAGTATAGCTATCGGTTTTTAGTCGTTTGATATGTTCTAATGTATCCCCAATACGATCATGCGCATTGTAAAAGCAGACGATGATGGTGACACTATTGTACATTCTGTTTAATCAATTTGTCTTTAAGGAACAGATGAAGAGGATTTTCTAAAAACTGATAGAAGAGAACACTTATAATATTCATTACAATAAACTTTACAAAAATATTATTTCCTATCAAAGAATCGAGTGTAGTAGCTATAGCTCCAATGTGAATTAAATAAAAGACATACGAACTTTTACCTAATAACTGAACTAGATCTGTTGAAAGTATTTTATTCAAAACAGTATTTTCTTTAATTAAGCCATAAAGTAAGGGGATAATAGCAAAAAGTGGAAGAAAAAAATTGTTGACAAGAATAGACAAATTAGATAGTTTACCAACTTGTCCCAGCGGATTTTGAGATTTAAGTATTAACACACAAACTGCAAACATAAAACAGCCTAGATAGGTTATGTTGATATAACGAATTTTGCTAATTAATTTTTCCTCATAAAGAAACTTAGCCAAAAGAATTCCGCTAATGAATTCGAAGCTTCTGCCAAAAATAGTATAACTGAGAAGTAAATTATAATTGCAAATAAATCCTTCGAAATAATATTTTGAGAAAATGAATTTTGTTAAAATTAAGCCAATTCCAAGAATGCTTAAAGCAATAAAGAAGAAGTACAAGTAAGTTCTATATTGGATTTCTGTTTTGAAATAAGCGAAAAAAAAATAGAAAGACTCTTCAACACTTAAACTCCAAGACTGACCAATTCCAGAAAATTTATATGGGTTGAAATATCCTTTTAAAAGAGTGATATTCATCAAAATATTCATTAATTCAATTGGTTCTCTACCTAATACAATCTCTGTAAAGAGAATAATAATGTAAGTAGGATAAATTCGTATAATTCTTTTTTTGATGAATTTAAAACTGTCAAAATTATTTTGAAATAAATAATTCCTTCCTATTAGATAGCCACTTAGAACGAAAAACACTGTTACTCCAACATGCAACTCATTCACAATTCCGAATAAAAAATTAATCTGATCAATATCTTTGAATGGGTTCAAATGGTGAAAAAAGACCATGTACGCAGCAATCGCGCGGATACCAGTTAGAGCAGGAATAGCCTTCATTTTCTTTAGACTTTATTAAGCCACTTCGCTAAATTAAAGCTTTTTCGGTAATTCCATGGTTCTTCGTACAAGCTGCCCACACATGGCTGTCCGGCGTAAGCTTTTAAGAAAACATAATCAGCCTTTTTTATGGGTTTTGAACCAAAAAAGACTTTGTGTTCATGGGGAAGGGAAAGAAAGGTGTCCCGCATTTCGGGAGTGCATAAATCGCGGTCACACATTTTAAAAAAGAGTTGATCCCAGTTGATTCTGTCCTTTCTTCTGTTCCATTTAGTGATACATTCTCTCGCTGTTTGGTAGTGCATGAAATGCACTTCGATGTCTCCCAGAATACCGATTGGATAAAACCAGTTGTGATTTTTTCGAAATTCATTCGCTTCCGGGTAGGCAGAATCAGTTACAAACTCAGTGAAGTTCAAATTCAGATATCCCTTCAAATCAGAAACAAATTTAATATAACACGGAGCGTAAAAAAACAAGCCCACAGTGGGCGAATGATAGGGGATCTGAAGATCTTCATATATACCTCCACCCCAACAGTTGTTGGAGATTATGGTGAAATTTTTATTTTTCAAAACTAATCGCATGATTTTCCCTTCAATCCGATGTGCAAGTTTTTTGCTAATCGGCAAGGCGGAATAAACTAACTTGCTTAGAGGGAACATGTATTAATTCGTTTTTCTGAAGATTGAAAGAATAGAAACACCAAATGGAAATGACAATCCATTTTTTAGGATAAAACGTTCAGAAAAGAAAAAATGATATAATAGAGAATTAATTGTTTTATTGATTTTGTAACGCTCAAAATCAGATTGTTGAACTGAATTTTCTTTTTTCGATTTATTGGTGAAAATCTTTGAAATAAGTCGAATCAAAAAAATAGGTAGAAACATCAATGAATTGAAATAACTTGATTTTATAAGTTTTAATTTTGGAATCGCGAAGAACAGATTGTTAAATTGGTTTTTTCTGTAACGTCTGTAATGATGGTTGATTTCATCGTGCTCGCTCCATAATGTTTGAAATGCAGGCACCGTTGCAAACACATGACCTCCAATTTTTAAAACGCGATTAAGTTCTTCTGATGCCCGTTTATCGTTTTCTACATGTTCGATGACATCAAAAGCACAAACAAGATCAAAACATGAAGATTCAAAAGGCAAGTCCGTTATCGAACCTTGAATGACCGACATATTCAGTTTCTCGCTGACAAATTGACAACAGTCGGTGTCGAATTCTAAGGAAGTCACGTGCCCGAATTTGCTTAACCATTCACTTGATGCTCCGGTCGCTATGCCAACATTCAAAATTTTCAACTCTTTTTCGGGTTCTATTAATCTTGAAATGATCGTTTCTAGAATTTTAGCTCTGGCCAAAAACCACCAGTGCTCACGCTCCATTCGATAATATTCCTGATAGTATTCTTTATTCATCTGAGGTTTTATTGATGGTATGGCTGATTATAAATGGAGGACGTTGTTTGACTTGAAAAAATATTCTCAGTATGTACTCACCAATAATTCCAATGGCAATCAAGTTGACGCCTCCAAAGAAAATTATCAGTAAGATGGTGGCGGTAAAACCTTGAGGAACATCATGGAAGTAGTACCGTTTAATTAAGGTTACAATAAAATAGATCAAACTTGAAAGGGTGGTAAAAACACCTAGATTAGAAACGAATTTGATAGGGTATTCACTAAAATTAAAAATGCCATTTAAGGCCAAAGCGAGTAATTTTTTCAACGAGTACTTTGTTTCCCCATGTTCTCGAGATGATCGTTCATACGTAACGCCAATTTGGTTGAAACCGATCCAACTTCGCATTCCTCGCAAAAATCGACTTTGTTCCGGCATACTGTTCATCACATCAACGACCCGTCTACTGAGCATTGAAAAGTCGCCGGAATCGAGAGGGAAATCTATGTAAGAGATCCGCTTCAGGAATCGATAGAATGCAGCATAAGCCATCCGCTTCAAAAAGTGCTCTTTTCGTTTTTCTCGAACTGCATAAACGACATCATACCCTTGTTCAATGTATGTGAAGAAATCATCTAATAATTCCGGTGGATCCTGTAAATCTCCATCTAATATAAAAACAGCATGTTTTGCATCTACCTGGCTCATGCCAGCACTCAGAGCCAATTGATGTCCAAAATTTCGAGATAGAAAAACAGATACAAACCGCTTATCTTTGAGTGACAGCTGTGTCATTAGTTGCGCGGTGCCATCTTTACTTCCATCATCAACCAATATGACATTAGTGGATTTGGTAGTTTGATCTAGTACGCCCCTGATTCTGTGAATAAGTTCAGAGAAGACTTTTTCCTCATTGAATAGGGGAATGATGATATTGATATCCGGGTTTTGCATGAGATTTCAAAGATATTCCAATAATCTATTTATGACAAAAACAAACTTAAGTTACAAAATGGCTCGGTCCCTAGGATCTATTTTCATTGTTAAAAAATTTTGAATGATGGCATACAAACGCATTCTAATTGGATTTTCCCTCCAATACCGTTCAAACAGAGCCTCTTTCCTTCGAAACATATTACCAGCCTCTCGATCCTGAAAGGTTTTGGTTGCTTCTCCTACGTAAAAGTTTCCAAATACCCGATCAACATAGGTATAAGATTTATAGGTGTTGATATACCGCAAGAAAAAGTCAAGATCCATCGTCAGGTGATCCTCTTCATTATAGAAGCCGATTTTCTCATGAATATTTTTCTTGTAGAAATAAGAGGATGGATTGATCGGGTAAGTATGACTGAAATAAATGTCTTTGAAGTTATTTCGCATAGGTTTACTCACGTAAAGCAATTTGTTGTTTTCATCGAATACGTTCAGGTTACCACACAGAAAGGTAGGTTGGGATTTATTTAAATAATTCATTACATAATCCAGTGTTCCTTCTGTATACGTGTCATCCGCATTTAAAAAGCCAATATATTTTCCTCGAGCCATCTGAATTCCTTTGTTCATGGCGTCAGATTGGCCATTATCTTTTTCAGAAATGAAACGAATATGATTATAGCGTGCGGCGTAGTCTTCAAGAATGGCTTGAGTGCCGTCCGTACTTCTGCCATCGATGATGAGGTGTTCGATGATTTCAAATTGTGATGTGCTAGTTTGGATATTTTTAATGCACGATTCAATGGTTGAAATGGCGTTAAAGCAAGGTGTAATTATTGTTAAAATCATTGTCTAATGAACTTTGTAAAAAGACTTAACTTTTTCAATTACCCTGCATATATCACTTTCTGAATGTATGGTTGATATAGGTAAGCTCAATGTTTCTGCATGAATTTTTTCCGTGCTTGGAAAATTTTTATCACGAAAATAGGATTGGTATGCCACTTGACCTTGAGGAGGAATAGGATAGTGAATCTCAGTTCCAATTCCCTCAGAAATTAGAAATGAACGTAATTCGTCTCTGTCATTGGTTAAAATATTGAAAATATGCCAAACATGCTCTGTTTCAGAGGAAGGTAAATACGGCGATTGTATTTGAGGAATTTTATCCAAGCCGTCAAGATATTGTCGGGCAAGTTTTCTCTTGTGGGAAATAACGTTTTTAAAATCAACTAGTTTAATATTCAAAAAAGCAGCTTGTATTTCATCTAATCGAGAATTCCATCCCAGATACTGATTCTCATATTTTTTGTGACTTCCATAGTTTCGAAGAGCTTGTATTTTTTCAAAGATTTTATCATCCTTGCAAACAATTGCGCCAGCATCTCCCAATGCACCTAAATTTTTTGTCGGATAAAAACTGAAGGCTCCAATGTCTCCAAAATTACCGGCCTTAACACCACTGATCTCCGCAAAATGGCTTTGTGCACAATCTTCAATGACTTTAAGGTCATGTTTCTGAGCAAAATCAATGATATCGTTCATGGGAGAAATTCTACCGTACATGTGCACAGCTAGTATAGCAACGCAATCTTTCGTGTAGGCGTTTTCCAATAAGTCTACGTCAAGATTATATGTATTCGGATTCGGCTCAACCAAAACGGGTGTGAGACCCGCTCGGATGATCGAGAGGATACAAGCAATATAACTATTTGCTGGCACCAAAACTTTCGATTTATAAGGGAATTCAAAAACAGAAAGCCCAATAATAAGTGCGTCCAAACCGGAAGCAACACCAACACAATAGGGAGATTCATTGATCTTTGAAAACTCTCGCTCAAATTTATAAACCTCATTTCCAAGTATATACCAACCACCTTGAATCACTTTTTTTGAAACAGCATTCAATTGGTCAAAATACGGCTCATTTACGCGTGACAGATCTTCATAAGGTATGTTAATAAGGCTCATAAATGTAATCGTTTGGATCAAAGTATTCAGATGCTAGTACCAACAGAATAGCATCTTTTGAGAAATTAAACATCCAGTGATAATCTTCCGGGTAGAGAATTAAACACTGATTTTTTGAATTTAAAAGAAATTCTTGTTTTTGTTCGCCGTTATCATTGCCTATAGTACATGTGCCATTAATGCATATTACAGCTTGTATTGTTTTATGATGACGATGATTGCCTCTCATAGAATGATCAACATCATAAATATAAAAGACCCTTTTTATATCAAAAGGAAGATTTTTTTCGAGGACTGTTAATCTTCCCCGATGGTCTTCAAATTTTGTGAGTTCTATTATTTCTGCCATAAAATGAAAGCATTAATCTGAAAATTTTCTTTGGAAATTTATGGATATCAAGTAAAATTATAAAATTAGAAATTGTAAAATAAACCTTCCCTGCATTTAGTAGGCGTTCATGGAAAGTGTGGGCATATCCAAACCGGGTATCTTTGTAAATTCTGGAAAGTCCGTATTTTTTTTCAACTCGTTTGAGTCCAAACCAATAATATTTGTAAAGTAGGTTAATGATTCGGTTTGTTCTAACCTGGTATAATGAGAAATTATTTGTGGCCCAGTGAGTATTGATCAACTTAAAATCATGGAAGTGGTAAAAAATAATGGCTTTGTCATTTGATAAAAATACGTTTTTGACTTGTTCAAGGGTATAATTATTGATATTCCATATAGCTAGCCCACCTACACAATCATCAATTATTTTAATTTGGTCTCCATATAAAACGGGCCATTCATTAAGGTATAATTGATCTGCAAAACGCTTATTTTCGATTTCCAATTTGTCGAAACACCAATTAATACATTCGTTTGCCCAGAGAGATAGGCAACTTTGAGCAACAGTGTTATTATTGAAAATTTGAAAACTGACATTAAAAATCCCATAATCAAGCATCCACAAATTTTCCTCTGAGAACTTATGAGGTGTGATAATAATGGAATATTGATCTAACCAATTAAAATAGACTGTTGGATCTGATAAAAACAAAATATCTGCATCTAATGTGCAGATATGAGGTGTGTCATAATTTTTGAGAATGTGTAAAGGTAAGAACGGACTAAGGGTAAAAAAATACTCTATTTTCGAACGATTTTGCTTAGCTTCTAAAAGGTTCGGATAATGAAACTCTATTTCCTCTAAGGCTATTATTGAGACTTCAGGAAAATCACGTTTTTTAAGTTTAAAAAAGGATTTAGTTTCATCGTCCAATGCAAGAATGAAAATTTTGAAAGTACCTGTATTTTTTCTAAGAGATTCAACTAATGCAATTCCCCGGGATAGGTAATTCTTGTCAAAAAAAGTAGCGAAATACAACATATAACTATACTGGGCTAGATAATTTCTTGTTTTTTTCTTAATATAAATCCTTTCCAATATGCATTATGTGTATTGTTCACCAATCCAGGTGGATCTACATGGTTATCAAAGTCAAGTATTAAATCATAATTATTGAAATAGGACAAAAAATTAGATTCGGTAAAAAACCATGCTGGATATGATGCATCATAGATTTCAGGAGGGACATTTTGGATAGTTAATAGGTTGCTAGAGTGTTCTATGAAAGACGTTCGGTCGATAATAATGTAATTAAAATTCAATTTATTAAACTTTTCCATTAGTTCGAATGGTGCTTTCAAATATTGTATTACGCCACTAATCACTAATACATTAGGAGACTCCTTTTCGATACATTCCTCTATGGAGTAATAAAATTTCAATTCATCGGTTTGAAAGTGTTTTATACCGAGATCTACAAATTTTTTCTGTTCAACAATACACCAATTAATTTGGAATCCGAACATAAGTTCTTTGTTTTGAAAATAGCTTGAACCAAAACTGCCTCCGAAGTCGACAATGCTTATTTTTCTGTCATTACTTAAGAGTGAAGCTCTTAGTAATCCTACTAATAAACCAAAGCTGTGTTGGATTTTATCAAAAAGCACGGAGTCTCTTTCGTAAACTCTTTCACCATTTTTCAGCTTAGTCATGGCGTTAAAGCATTTTTCTACGATTTTATCATCGTCATAGCTCGTACATTTTTGTAACGCATCTTCCCATGTTGAATAATTACCACTCCAGTTTAATAGATGAGGAGTATTAGTCGACTTTTTTATCCTGTCAGAACCTTGCTTTGAAATAACTAAACAATTTCCGATAGAACTTTTTATGGACGTTTTTAAAATGTTCAAAAAACTTTTCATTTTCTACAATAGGAATTTTTACCAATTCAATATAATTTATGGGTTCTTGAACTTCAACTTTTCCCATACAATGAGTTCCCGTACCATCCAAACCAATATTTTTTACAATCGGTTTTACTGGATGTAAACAATACTTATCCTTTAAGAATAAGGAAGCATGCCATCGCACGGCCCATGAATCAATTTTTCCATCTATATGATCTTGAAGCATTGCTGAGAAATCAATGATTCCGTTTCTATCAAAATTGTATGAACAATTTAATCGATTTATTTCAGAAATTAAATGCGTTGTATCCGGTTCAAACAGATCCCAAGAGTCCTCCCAAGTACCCCAGCCCCAACAATCGGCACCCCTCAGAAAAAATGTTGTGAGTTTTTTTGGAAATACAGTCATGTTGTAATTCCATGCATGAATACATCCTACTTTAGATTCATTTTCATACAAATCCAGAGCTTCGTTCATATATTTGAGAAATCCTATTTCGGGAACAATATCATCTTCTAAAACGATAATTTTACCGTGGCGATTTATAATTTCCGTAACGCCGGATATAATAGAATTTGCAAGACCTTTATTTTCTATGGATTCATTGATAATCACTTCGCCGCACCATCTTTTTCTACGAACAAGATCTCTAACAGAGGCTATTTTATCAAGTTCATCAATTGAGGCGTTAGGCTTAGGCCCATCGCAATAAATATAAAGTGTGCTTCGGTTTGATAATTCATTTTTATTCAAGGCACTCAAGGTCTGTTCTGTATGACTTGGTCGGTTATAGACAAATAGAACTATTGGAGCGAAATTACCTATATTAGTCAAAATACTTCCTTCTTGGTGCGATATTCAAAATTATACAAAAAGCTTATAATAAATCAGGTCTTTATCATAATAAAACCTACTTGATATAGTATTCGATTTAGGATCAATTCATTTGCAAAACATTACCGTGTTGAATGTTTTAGCAAATAATCTGTAACCTTTGGAGATTAAAAAGGAGTAAGTATAACTTTCGTTTGGTTTATTAATATTGAAATCACGAATTTCTACAGCTATGATTTTAGGATGAAAAGTATCCCAATCGCAACCTTTCAATACTTCCAGATCCAAACCTTCTACATCTATGTTCATGAAATCAACTTGTTTGAAAATTTGGTGTTTGGCGAGTATTTCCGAAAGTGGCACTACAGTCAATTTAATTATTTGAGTCAATTGGTAAATTCCATTCTTCATAATTTGATTGGCCTCAATTGGGTCAAAAGTATTAATTGCTGGTTCATTGAATTGATAGTAGTCAAGCTTACCTTTTTGAGAACCAATCGCTTGTTCGATGTTGATGTCCTCAGGTCTTAATTCGTTGAAGAGTTGCATTGATCCTGGCATGGCATCTATATTTATTCCCTGCCAACCATTTAAATAAAATCGGTATGTATTAGAAAAACGTTGCGGATGATGTGCGCCAACATCAATATAGGTTCCATTTTTTTTTCCACTGAAGTACCTATCGAGAATTAAATCTTCGCCTTCCTGGCTAAAACTGAGATTTTGGAATTTATTAACATCAACTGACTCTCCAATCTTGGATTTTAAATAATTTTTTACAAAAGTTGGTACTATCCTCTTCATAAATTATTTTTGTGAACATAAAGTAAAATCATCCATTTGATTCTGAACTTAGAAAAAGTTTTGCTTTTTTTAAGTTCAGAGTAAAACTTTTTATAATTCCATGCGTGGAGTTGTTTGATCTCAGGGTATGTTTCATGAAAGTATTTATTAATAGCTCTGGAACGCAAGTACTCAATAAAGAATCTTTTCATATCATTTTTCATCGAAAACATCCCATTAGAATGAATACGATAAGTTGCGGTATTATTTGGAATGTAAATTCCATTACCATTAAATAGTAATTCAGCCACAAGAAATACGTCACCACATTTAACCTCTTTGTATATTTTTGATCGTAAACAACTCTTTCGAAATAAAGCTGTTAATGTCTTAAATAAGTATGGTTGAAAAATAGTTTCCTTTTCAATATTGCGGTTTGTGTTGAATAACTTGACTTCGTTGGTTGTATTATCATTTTCCGTCAACTCTGAATAACTGGTAACGCAAAAAGAGTGAGAAGTTCTTTCTTCCAATGTATGCACCTGCAGTGCCAGTTTATGCGGATCTGTCCAATAATCATCACCTTCACAAAGCGCAACGTAGGTGCCGCGGCAAGCCTCGATGGTTTTAATAAAGTTTACTTCCGAACCAAGATTTTTTTCTCGTTTTATAATCTTGAATTTTTCGGGGAATTTTTGTCGGTATTCTTCTATGATTAAAGGTGTAGCATCTGTACTGCAATCGTCACCAATAACTATTTCCACATCAAAATCGATCTCTTGCATTAAGAAGCTGTCGATAGCCTGCGCAATGTATTTTTCATGATTGTAGGTGATGCAGCAGATGCTTACTAAGGGCCAATTCTCCAAAACTTTAAAATTTTACTTTATAGATAGTCAGGTCTTGTAAGGTCTTTGTTCTATACGTTTTGATCAGTTTACAATACATGAAAATATCTCTTCTGAATTTATAATCCCTCTTTTCAAGCAAATAATAGGTTCCTTTAATGCCTCCTTTTTTGTAATGGAAAATGAGTTGATCAGAATTGAAATGGAAGTAAAGATATGGAAGTTTAAGATCAAGTAAATATACGAAGCCATAGTATGGTTGATAGCTAATGATTACATTCGATTTTCGAGGAATAACACTTTGAATTTCCTTTACTTGTTCAAGCCGTTCATTATCGAGTTTAATGTTCTTTTCGATATGGATTGTTCGGACGGGTGTTGATTGCTCGGAGATTACATAGTCCTGCCATCCACGAGTAAAAAATCCTTTGAATATGAATAGAGAAGCAGTTAGTAGAATAAATATATAAAATAGCTTTTTCAAATAAACTATTTTGGAAAATCGACCAAGATAGTATGTACACAAAATGAGTGGAAAAGTGTACATACTTAAGCGAATATAGAAAGGAACATTCGTTCCAAAAGAGCACAAAATAGCGTACCCAAGAGCAGCAATAATCATCCATTTTCTATTGTCTTCTGTTGTTTTCCATTGCTCAAATAAGAAGATCAATGGGAGACAAATGAGATAGGAGGCGCTATGGATGTTATGGTATTCTTGCTCCATTAAAAAAAGATCCCACAATAATACGCAGGTTAGAAAGACAAAGCCTAGGAGTTGAATTCCTCTTTTCTCTTGTTTAATGAGTTTAAATACAATAAAACTAATGGCGATCCATTCTGCTAGATAGAGGATGGTTTCAATCAACCACTTTTGTATGACGGATCCACCATGATAAGTATCAAATACCATGTTTGACAGGTGAAAATTGAAATCCGCTATAAACTTTGCTGCCGATTGAAAAAACATGAAATAAATAAGTATTCCTCCAAAAATTCCGAGAATATAAGAAATAGAATTGGCTCTTTTCTTAAACACGAATTCATAAAACACGAGTTGGAAAGCAATTAATAGGGTATTCGTTGGCATAATAAAGCAGATTTGTGCATGCAAAATACCATTGAGTAAAGAAGGAATTTTCGAATCCTTACTGGTTGTGCATTCTAAATAAAACAACCCGAAACTTACATTCAGTAGTATGCTATTGAGAGTCATGTAGTTTGGGACATATTGCACGGGAGATTGAAAACAATAAACACCAACAATGGTTAGACCGAACAGAAACAACTTTTCAGTTAAGGCATTTGTTTCCCTATGAAATAAAATATAAGTGCATATCCCGCTGGATATTAGAAGAAGGAAAATAGTCTCTATGCGCAGTAATGTAATTTCCTTGAAAAATAAAGCAGCATATTAGGAGT
>JBIKYP010000047.1:0-18362 GCA_044355195.1 Crocinitomicaceae bacterium
TCATTTCAGGGTAGGCCTGATAATAAATAAAACAAGGTCTTCTAAACTGCAGTCGATAGGGCGTTCGACCACCGTCACTAATCAGGTAAAATCCAAGTTCCCCATTTCCACCTTCTACACTATGGTTTACCTCACCAACCGGAACAGGTATTTCACCCATGACAATCTTAAAGTGATAAATCAGGGCTTCCATATTATTGTAAACATCTTCTTTTGGAGGGAGGTAAAAATCAGGCACATCTGCCTTAAAACTACCTAAAGGCATATTGGTCAATGCTTGCTCTATAATACGTAAACTTTGACGAATCTCTTCCTGACGCACCTGAAAACGGTCGTAAGTGTCGCCTTGTGTTCCCACCGGAATGATAAAATCAAAATCTTCATACGATGAATAAGGATTCATAACACGCACATCATAATCTACACCTGCCGCGCGCAGATTAGGTCCGGTAAATGAATATTCCAAGGCTCTTTCGGCAGAGATCGGACCCGCACCAATCGTACGATCCATGAAGATTCTGTTTCTACTCAAAAGTTGATCGAATTCATTGAATACCTTCGGGAAGGTATTCAAAAAATTAGTTAGTTTTTTGTAAAATTCGTCGGAGAAATCGCGCTCAAAACCTCCAATACGACCAATGTTTGTTGTTAAACGCGAACCACATACTTCTTCAAAAAGTTCATAGATCTTCTCACGCTCCTGAAATACATATGTGAATCCGGTCAATGCGCCGGTATCCACCCCGATAACCGAGTTACACACCAAGTGATCGGCAATACGTGCAAGTTCCATAATGATCACCCGCATATAATCAACGCGCTTCGGGATTTCAGCTCCAATCAGTTTTTCAACGGTCATTTCCCAGCCCATATTGTTAATGGGTGAAGAACAATAATTCAATCGATCGGTAATTGGTGTCACCTGATTATACGGTCGTCGCTCAGCCAGTTTTTCAAACGCTCTATGGATATAACCGACAGTTTGTTTTGAAGATATAATCTTTTCGCCATCTACCTGAAGGACATTTTGGAAAATACCGTGTGTGGCGGGGTGCGTTGGCCCAAGATTCAGCGTTGAGATCTCACCATCAATCGTATCAGTCGAAATAATTTTGGTTCCTTCTTTATCCTTGTTATGTTGATCAATATGACTCATTAGCACATCGTTTAGCGTCCGAAGAATCGGTCATCCTTATCTTCTCTGGTTGCATCCTCCAAATGGTATTCTTTACGCAACGGGAAATAATCCATGGAATCTTCGTTGAGAATTCGTTCCAAGTTTGGATGCCCGATGAAAATGACCCCGTAAAAATCATACGTTTCCCGTTCCATCCAATTTGCTCCAACATATATGTCAGTAATCGATTTGATTTCAGGCTTTGCTATCGGCAAAAAAGCCTTTAAACGAATTCTAAAATTATGGGTTAAGCTGTGGAGGTGATATACCATTGCAATTTCTCTCCCCTGATTGTCAGGATAATGAACAGCTCCCAAATTCGTGAGAAAAGAAACATCCAGAGAGGGCTCCGATTTCAACCAAGAGATTGCATCGTGCAGAACCTCCGATGATAATTCCACTGTCAATAATCCAAAAGGTTCTTCGGATGCCATTACATGTTCTCCGAACTTCCCCTTCAAAAGTTCCAACACCGCATTATTCTCAAGTTTACTCCTCATCTCCCTCGATGTTGTATTTGTTCATCAATGATTTGTACTCGTCGGAATAGCGTCTTCGAAGCGACTCATGCTTCACCATTTCGTGGATCTTCATAATGCCATCGATAATCTGCTCGGGTCTTGGCGGACATCCGGGAACATACACGTCAACGGGAATAACCCTGTCGATACCTTGAAGAACGCTGTATGTGTCGAATATTCCTCCGGAAGAAGCACATGCACCAACGGACAATACCCACTTAGGCTCTGCCATTTGCTCGTAGACTTGCTTTAAAATCGGCCCCAATTTTTTGGATATGGTACCTGCAACAATCAGTAGGTCGGCCTGACGAGGAGAGAATGACATGCGTTCCATCCCGAAACGGGCAAGATCGTAATTACTCCCCATAGTAGCCATGTACTCAATTCCGCAACACGACGTAGCAAAAGGAAGAGGCCACACAGAATTTTTTCTGGCAGCAGCAACTACTTTATCCAAGGTTGAAAGTTGGTATCCTTCGCCGTTTATAACCTGAAGATCTTCTATTTTTCCCATTCTAAAGCACCTTTTTTAAGCACGTAGAAAAACCCAATTAGAAAGAAAGCAACAAAAAGTATAACAGCTAAAAGTCCTTCCAGTTCGAGAGCTTTAAAATTAACTGCATAAGGATAGAAAAAAATGACCTCTACATCAAATAGAACAAACAGAATGGCAGTCATGAAATAGCGAATAGACACCGGAAAACGAGCATCCCCTTTGGATTCGACACCACATTCCCAATTAGCATCTTTCTTTTTTGATTTTAATCTCGGACCGAGAAAGTGCGTAATAAACAGAACGAATACCACAAATCCGCCAACAACTCCTATTTGAAGCACTATTGGAAGGTAATCTACACTACTTGACTTCATGTTCAAAACCTGAGTTTAGGTAAGCGTTTTAATACCTCAATTCAATAAATGACGTAGTAAAACTGTCTACAAATTTATTCTTTCCTATGGTCTAAAAGAGCGAAAAGTGAATATTATTTAAAAAAAATGGTGTTTGGCAGAAAAATAAAGACCAATAAACAGGAATAATAGACCAAATCATCCCAGTGTTCGGTGATGAAAATCTCCGGTGAGTGCTATGTACTGATCTGAATACCTATTGTCGTTATCTCGAATAAGAAAATGAGATTTCACACAACGTTTTTCATGCCTTGACAACCCAACAATAATTCTGTTCGTCTTCCCCGGTTTACTCTCAACACATATTAGACGTACCGGGAAAAGTTCGGAAGTAATTGCCATTTCAATTATTTCGTTCAAATAAATAGCGGGTAAAATCAACCAGATTATTCCGTTTTGCGACAAAATTGAGACTGCTTTTGTCAAAAAGTCGGAAAAATCGAATTGGACATGCTTAGATTGTAAACGTCGCTCATTTAAGGGTAGCATGCCCTTCATATAAAACGGAGGATTTGAAAAAATCAGGTCATACTTCTCGTTTGGGTGCCATTGAAAAAAATCGACATGATGAGCTGAAAGGCGTTCAGACCAAGGACTTTTCAAAAAATTTTCTTTTGATTCATTCGCGGCTAATTCGTCTATCTCTAACGCTTCAATATTCGCCGATTTGGTTCTTTGAGCCAACATTAAGGAAATGACCCCAGTTCCACTTCCAATCTCCAAAAGCCTTCCCTCCGGTATAGACTCTATCAATGCACCAAGAAGCATGGCATCTGTTCCAACTTTGAGCGCACTTTTTTCCTGAATTACATCGAAGTATTTAAACTGAAAAATGCTCATATCGAATCAACCCAAGTAGAGTTCGATCAACCCTGCCGGGGCACGTATGGTCATGATCTTTTTCTTTCGATCAAGGTCTTCCACCAAGCCTTCGATCAAAGGGACAAGCACTTCCTTCTCTCCGCTCATTATTTGAATAAGCGGGTTGACGGGAAGATCAATAATTGACTCGAGTTTTCCAACTTCTCCATACTCCACATCCCTAACAGTAAAGCCTACCACTTCGTGATCATAAAAGTGTATCCCTGAAAGTTTAGGTAGAATCTGTGCGGGAAGGTAAAGATTTTTGCGAAGTAAAAGTCGCGCGTCATTTTCTGAATTCACCCCTTCAAATTTTACCGCCGCAAATCCTTTATTCTTTAATTTAAACGATTCAACGAAAAAGGGCGAAAGCTGACCGTTAATTTCTACAAAAACGGCATCCATGGTTCGGTAATCCTCAGGATTGGTAACGTCTAAAAACAACGAAACTTCACCTTTAAATCCGTGAAGTTTCGCTACATATCCTAAATGAAAGCAATCCGCTTTATTCATTCAAGTTTTTCTTATTCCTCGGAAGCAGACTCTTCTGTGTTTTCCTCAGCAGTTGATTCAGATGATTCCTCTACCGATTCATCGTTTACCGAAGCTTCAACTTCTGTATCAGCAATCTCTTCAACAACAGTATTTTTAGCTTCAATAGCCGCAGCTTTGGCTGCATTGGCTTCAGCTTCAGCTTTCAAACGAGCCACACGATCAGCGGCTTGATTTTTAGCCAAACCGTCTTTTTTACCTGTGATTTTAGAATCTTTTTCAGCAAGCCATGCAGCAAACTTTGTTTCAACCTGATCTACCGTTAAAGCGCCTTTTTTTACACCATTTAAAAGGTGATTCTTATACAATATTCCTTTGTAAGAAAGGATTGCACGAGCGGTATCAGACATTTCGGCACCTACCTGAACCCAGTTCAAGGTACGATTAAAGTTAATGTCGATTGTTGCAGGATTCGTGTTTGGATTGTACGTTCCTAATTTTTCGATGAATTTACCATCTCTTTTTGCTCTGCTGTCTGCAGCTACCAAATGAAAGAAAGCCTTTCCTTTCTTTCCGTGTCTTTGCAATCTGATTCGAGTTGCCATAATTAAAGTTTACAATGTGGGGTACGAAACCCCGGTTTATAAATAAGTGGGGTACAAAAGTAGTAAATTATTTAGAAAACAAGGGCGCTTTTCTTAATTTCCATTTCTTTTAGTCAAAATGATAGAGATCCTTGGATCATAACCAAAAGTTGGGAAGGAAATTGTACTTTACTTTCTTTCCACTTTTTTCCTTGATGCCTCGGCGAGCTCGGCACAAGTGCAAAAGGAGTAAAAAAATCAAGTCTGTGGATTTATTCTGGGTTCGGAGTTCCTCTTTTTTAATCGATAGTCATTCTATCCGAACCCTTTCCTTCACCTTCTGGGATTTCTGTTTTTTCGGCGATCCTGCGGCTTCCTCTAAAACTACGAAACCCAGTTCGGCTAGGAAATCGAAAAATCCAAGGCCATTTGTATTCTCTAACGTCTACTTCACATTGATACTCGTGGCGTATGTTCGTTTGATGAAATTAACCCACCTCGAAGAAGCAGCGAAGCTAAATTTATGCCTAATCCCCAACTTTTTGACTCGATCCCACAAGAGATCTTTGGGTCAAGGGAAGAATAAAAATAAAAAAGCTCTGCTTTGAGGCAGAGCTTTTAAGAATTAATCGAGAAATATATCGTTAGGCTAACTTAACATTCACTGCATTCAATCCTTTTCTTCCTTCTTCAATTTCGAAATTAACTTCATCATTTTCCTTGATTTTGTCAACCAAACCGGAAACGTGTACAAAGTACTCCTTTCTCGAATCTTCATCAATAACGAATCCAAAACCTTTGGTTTCATTGAAGAATTTAACTGTTCCTTTATTCATTCTAAAAATATTAATTAATCAAAGGTAAGGGAATAAACGGAAACACCACACAATTTATATTTTTTTTTCGCTGATATTCAACAAAGTCCTTTTTATAAAAGTGGGATCTCAAAGACGATGCTAATCAACTATTGTTTAACAAGCCTGTACAACTCAGAAATAGAATCTATTTTAAGGTAGTATGTTCCGCCAGCTAATTTGGAAATTTCCACAGATTCCTCCTTATCGTTAATCACACCTATCCTGACCACCGATCCCCTTGCATCCATTAATGAATAAGTACTCCCTGTAAATTCCAACGGAACAATAATTACGAATTCATCCATTGCCGGATTAGGATAAATCTGTACTCGATTAACTATTGACTCCTGTAAAGAAGATGTTTTACAACTCTTAACTTGAAGATATTGCGACGTGCCTGAGCTACACCCATTTACATCCGTATAGGTGTATTGAATCAAATATGTGCCTGAACCGATCCCCGCATTGAAGGTATTATTGGTAACAGAAATACCCGAGAAAATACCTCCTGCCTGACTTCCTCCTGTCAATTGAACAACTCCGGATGTATCACAAAGTTCTTTAAAGGGAGCTAGGGAAACGGCAGGTAATGTATTTAATGTCACGGCTATTTGATTTGAGGTTGCCGAACATGATCCGTTGGAAACACTTACTGTGTAGTTCCCCGACTGGGTTACTGTGATTGATTGGGATAAAAAATGAAATTGAAACATAACCGCTTATTTCAATGACTGAAACCATCAAAATAAGTCTCTAGGCTCCAAGCTTCAGGTTTTGAAGAGAACCAGGGCTTAATGGTTGGCCATATATTTCCGAATGTTTCTGAGTTACGGTAGCGTTCAAGATCTTCGGGCTTTTCCCAATGACTGTAGGTCATGACCACCCATGGATCATCCACTCCCTGAAGTAATTTCATGCCAAGGCAACCGGGAAAACTATTGACTTTTTCCTTGATGTCATCAAAGAATGTGAGGAAGTCATCTATTTTATCCTCCTGAAAGGTGAGTTTTACGATTCGAATAAGCATTAAAACAACGATTCTATGGTGGTGTGTGAGCCTCTGGGTGTAAATTCAATACGGATGACATCCCCCAATCGAATTCCGAAAAGTCGATCTGCTCCTCCATTTGAACCATTTGCTCCTCGATTAATGGCTATCTCCAGTAAGCCATTTTGATTGAAGATGGCTACCTTTTCACCGGGTGTCACGGCATTATATGTTGGAGAGATCTCATCAATGTAATAATCCTTATTTCGGTAATAAATGGTAAAGGGCATGTTCTGACCAAAACGATCAAAAAGCGTGTAATGTACGTTGGTAATGAGGTTTCCGTAATTGTCAATGTGTATGACATTACCTTTAATCAGATTTGTCTCGACTACCGCTGTGAAGGCAAAGGCTTTTTTAAACGATCCGAAGGATGAACAAAAGTCTTCCACAAGGTCACCATTGAGTATTCGACATGCGGAAGGTATGAGCATATTCTTGGTCGGAAATTTGAAAAGTGAGGGATTCGACAGCATATCATCTATTCTGTAAAATCCTTCCGCGTTCTCTTCTTTGAGAAATGCCCCGAAAAAGCCATTATCGTTGCCAACTATGAATTGCCCCCTAAATTTCATGACAGATGGAAACGAACCTTCAGCTCCGCTAAAGTTAATCATGGGTTCTGTATCAACTCCTATGACGTGCACCGTTCCTTCAGGAAAATCATCAATACAGGAATTCAAAAAAAATGCTGCCTCAGCTGTGTCAAAGGGTTTAACACTATGTGAAACATCGACAATTCTGGCATTAGGACAAAGGCGCAAAATTGTGCCTTTAAGCGAAGCCACGTAGTGGTCGCGCTCTCCCATATCTGTTGTCAATGTAATAATCTGCATCTTACCGAAAAGCCTGAATGAGAAGCGGAATATTTTCCTAATTTTGGATCAAAAATAAGTTTAATCGGGGAGAATTTTAAAGCCACCCTCAAATAAATCAATTTGCCGGAAAAAAGAATCGAAATAACAGGAATTAACCCAGTGGAATTGTTCGGTGTTAACAACAGTAATTTAAAGCATATCAAAAGTTTTTTTCCAAAACTCAAGATTAACTCCAGAGATAATATATTGAATGTAAGCGGCGAGGAAGATAGCATTGATGAATTCGAACGGAAGTTAGGACTTTTCCTACGGCATTACCATAAATTCAATTCCCTTACCGAAAATAACATTGATAACCTCATGTTGGCAGATGGCGAACGCATGATTTCCACTGACGACGGATCTGAGACACTGGTTCATGGCAACGGGGGGACAAAGATTAAAGCGCGAACAGTTAACCAGAAAAAACTAGTTCAGTCAGTACAGGAAAATGATATGGTCTTTGCTGTTGGTCCGGCCGGAACCGGAAAAACCTATACAGCGGTGGCACTAGCGGTTAGGGCATTAAAAGCGAAAGAAGTAAAACGCATTGTACTTACTCGTCCTGCGGTCGAAGCTGGCGAAAATCTTGGTTTTTTACCCGGAGATCTGAAAGAAAAACTGGATCCTTACCTGATGCCACTCTATGATGCGTTACGGGATATGATTCCGCCGGAGAAATTAGCAGACATGATTGAGTTTGGTATAATTGAAATTGCTCCACTTGCTTTCATGCGAGGTCGAACGCTAGATAAAGCTTTCGTCATTCTGGACGAAGCACAAAACACCACCACCATGCAGATGAAAATGTTCCTTACACGCATGGGGATGACTGCGAAATTCGTGATCACAGGGGATATGTCGCAGGTGGATTTGCCCGGTCGTCAGCGATCAGGATTAGCCTATGCATTGGATGTCTTGAAAGATGTGGAAGGTATCGGAGTGATTCGTTTGGGCCAAAGTGATGTCATCCGTCACAGTCTTGTAAAACGGATTATCGATGCCTTTGACAAGGTAGAACAAGAGGAAAAATTTGCCAGAGCGAAGGAAGAACAGTTCTCTGAGAAGAATAATATACGAAAGAAATGAGTAACATGAGCAATGCAATCACTAAAACTGATTTTCATTTTCCCGGACAAATAAAAGTGTACAAAGGAAAAGTACGTGACGTTTACACGCTCGACAACGATATTTTGGTGATGGTTGCATCTGATCGGATTTCGGCTTTTGACCACATTCTACCAAAAGGTATTCCACACAAGGGACAAGTACTGAACCAAGTAGCAACGCTGTTTCTGGAGGCCACACGAGACATTGTACCGAACTGGTTGGTGGGAACCCCAGATCCTTGTGTGGCAGTAGGATATGCATGTGATCCCGTTCGTGTGGAAATGGTTATTCGAGGATACCTCGCAGGCCACGCCGCAAGAGTATATAAGGCAGGAAAACGCTTGCTTTGCGGTGTATCCCTTCCTGAAGGAATGAAGGAGAATGATCGTTTCACCGAGCCCATTATCACACCCTCCATAAAGGCAGAGCAAGGACATGACGAAGATATTTCCCGAGAAGAAATTCTCTCTAAAGGGGTAGTTCCAGAAGAAGTCTATGTACAAATGGAAAAATATACCCATGCTCTATTTCAACGAGGCACAGAGATGGCAGCTGCACGTGGACTAATACTGGTGGATACCAAATATGAATTCGGAATCAGAAATGGGGAAGTGATCCTTATCGATGAGATCCATACACCCGACTCTTCCCGTTATTTCTATGCTGACGGATATCAAGAACGCCAGGAACGTGGTGAGGAGCAAAAGCAATTGTCCAAGGAATTTGTTCGTAAATGGTTGATCGAGAACGATTTCCAAGGATTGGAAGGGCAGCAGATGCCTGTCATGCCGGATGAATTTGTTCAAACGGTATCGGAGAGGTATATCGAATTGTACGAACGCATTACGGGTAAAACCTTTGAACCGGCAGACACCTCTAATATTGAAGGTAGGATCGCAACCAATGTGGCCACATTCCTCAACAAAGTTTGATGATGAGTGCTACTTTGGTGATCGGTGCCAGTCAGAAACCTGATCGTTATTCCTGCAAAGCGGTTCAGTTGCTCCGTTCCTATGGTCATGAAGTAATTGCCTATGGTAATAGGGCAGGCAATATAGGTGATGTTGAGATTTTCACGGATTGGAATCCTGACTGGTCGCCCGTTACGATCACACTTTATATCAATCCAAAGATTCAAGAACAATTCATGGATCGCATTATCGCATTACACCCACGTCGCGTGATCTTTAATCCCGGCACTGAAAATCCGGAATTTCAAAAGCTCTTGAGACAAAATTCAATCGAAGTAGAAGAAGCCTGCACCCTCGTTTTGCTATCCACGGGGCAATATTGATTGAAGATACGCTGACTATGAAAATGTGCTACTTTTTGCACACAAAACGGAACGGGATGGAGTACCTCATTCTATTACTGTAGTAAATGTAGCAAAGGTTTGTAGCTTCTTTATTCAACAAAAGAGCCCGGAAATTCCGGGCTCTCAACACATCTTCACTTTAAAAGTACCGTGCAGACCTCTATTTAATATCGATCTTTTTAGGAGCCTTAGAAGGTTCGATGTGTTTTTTGGCAACTTCCAGATGAAGTATGCCATCTTTGTAGGTGGCTTCAATCTTATTTTCATTCGCGGATTCCGGTAAACTGAAAGACCTAGTGAAAGCAGCATAACTAAACTCTCTCCGACGATAATTAGATTCCTCTCGTTTCTCTTCTGAGGATTCTTGTTTCTCTGAAGATATCGTCAGGATATTATCTTTCAATTCGATTCTGAAGTCATCCTTTTTTAATCCCGGAGCTGCCAACTGAATTTGGAATGCAGTCGGTGTTTCTTCAATGTTGGCTGAAGGCAGAGATGCCCCATAAGGCATGAACAAGCGATCATTCCAATTTAATAGATCTCTGTTAAAAAAGTCGTCTGCCAAAATATCAAGTGACGGAATCAGGCTGGTTGACGGAAACAAACCGTCTCTTCTCAAAAGTGTACTCATTTTTTTGTTTTTAAGTGTTGTTTTATGTTTTTACTAAACTCGGAGCTAAGGTAGGTCCTCGGTAATTCGAAAATCAAATTTGTTCAATTAAGCCTATTTCATTCTCAATCGAACGAAAGGTATGTGCCACGAAATATTCATATTCAAAGTCGCTGTCCCATTATCTATGCTTAATTTTACCATGTTTTTAAAACTGTGTTTGCATGGAGATATTTTCCAAAGCCTTCTTTTCGATGAAAATGATGGCTCTAGCATTATTTGTGTTTTTGGCATCTATCGCCACGGCTACATTTTTGGAGTCTACTTACGATATTCAGACTGCTAAAATAATGGTATACAATGCATTATGGTTTGAAATTGTTTTGTTATATCTGGCTATGAACCTTATAGCCAATATTTTTCGCTATGGAATGTTCCGGCGGGAAAAGATAGCCATGTTGACTTTTCACATTGCGTTTTTGGTCATTTTGATTGGTGCGGCAGTTACCCGCTTTTTCGGATTTGAAGGAATGATGATCATTCGTGAAGGTGAGCGTTCTAATTTCATGTATGCCGCCGATCCGCATATCTGGTTCAAGATAAATGATGGAAAAATACAATATACATATGCCCAAAAACAATTTCTTTCAGAACAAGCGGATAATGACTTTGAGGTAAACGTAAGTTTCCCGGGACATAAAAGTCCGATAGCTATTTCTTATGTTGACTTTCAAAAAAAAATGATCGATTCGGTGGTTATCAATGATTCGATAAAAGGAGTAGCGATTGAACTGATTACAGAGGGAATGCGTTCAAATTATTTATCAGAAGGTGATTTCATAATGTCAGGCGACGTTGCCGTTTCGTTTGAAAAAAAGGATGCCATGCCCGGAGTACACATTTTTAAAGATGGTGCTCGCATCATGATCCGCTCCAAAGAGTCAATGCGCTATTTGCCCATGGCTGAAATGCGTAAAGCCAGACAATCAGGTATGCAAATTCCGGACTCCCTTTTTCAAAAGGTTCCTTCAGACTCTGCCGTTCTTTTTCAAACCACGACCCTTTATCAAGTGGGAGGACAGCAGTTAGTCCTCAAACGGAAAATAGATCACGCGAAGCGGATGTTACTCCCCACAGGAAAAAGAAACCTTGGTTCTGATTATCTTACACTTAAGATTACGGATGGAAATAGTTCGAGATTAGTTCGACTTAATGGAGGTCTGGGAGAAATTCCGGAAACGGAAGTTTTTTCGTTTAACGGGTTGACTTATGAGATGGAATATGGTTCAACAAAAATTGATCTGCCTTTTTATCTGGAATGCAAGGATTTTCGCTTAGAGCGCTATCCCGGGTCTCAGACTGCTTCCTCCTTCGAGAGTGATGTCACCTTAACTGATTTGGAACGCAATGTGACCAAGGACCAAACCATCTTTATGAATAATGTCATGGACTATCGAGGTTACCGCTTCTTTCAGTCAAGTTACGATCTGGACAACCCCGCAACACCACAAAACGAAGAAGGAACGCGATTAAGTGTAAATCACGACTGGTGGGGTACCAACATCACTTATCTGGGTTACCTTCTGCTGGCGGTAGGAATGATTCTTTCCTTGTTTGCACCGATCAGCAGATTCCGTGACTTGAATTCCAGGTTAAAAAAATTGCGTGAAAAACGTGAAGCACTGTCGGCCGCTGTTATCCTGTTTTTGATGTTTCTTCCCTTTACGTCCTTAGGTGAAGCACATCATCATGAATCTAAGTCAGTTTTTCGCGTGATGAATGAGAACCACTCAGATCAGTTGGCCACTCTGCTTGTTCAGGATTTTCAGGGAAGGATTGTTCCTGTACACACCTTGTGCGATCAACTTTTGCGTAAGATTCATCGAGGTAACACATACAACAATTGGAATGCTGTTCAAACAGTCATGAGTATGCACATGTATCCGCAGCATTGGATGAATGAAAAAGTGATCTATGTACCATCCAACTTACGCGAACCATTGAAAATAAAAGAATTTGTTTCATACGCAGATCTAACAAATCTTAACGGACAATTCAAATGGATGAACGACTACAATAAAGCTCATCGCAAGTTGGAATCCAGAAGAGACGAATATGATAAAAAACTAATTAAGCTCGTCGAAAAATATGAAGTAGTTCAGGCCATTTTCAATTGGCAATACATGAAGATCATTCCTGTGAAAGGAGAACATAACAATACGTGGTTTGTACCTTTATCCATGGAATTAAGGCAATTGGACACCTCGTCTTCGATAGTTGCATTGCGTTATATTACCGCTTTGGATGATGCTGCTAAAACGGGAAAATATGGTCAGTCAGATGATCTATTGAGAGATTTGAAAAAATTCCAACGGGAAGCAGGTGAAAAAGTGGTGCCCGGGAAAACTAAAATTGAATTGGAGGTCAGCTATAACAAAATGGGAATTTTCAAAAACTCCTATCGAAGTTATTTAACGCTAGGCCTGATATTGCTGATTATCTTTTTTATACGCATCTTCAAAAAACCAACGGAGCGGGCAAACAAAATATTCCAATGGATGGCATATTCCTTGTCCTTTCTGATTGTGTTCATGTTTGTTTACCATGGCATTGGTTTAGGATTTCGATGGTACATATCAGGCCATGAGCCCTGGAGTAATGGATATGAGGCAGTTATATTTATTTCTTGGGTTACGACCCTGGCAGGGATAATTTTTTCCAAGAAGAACCCGGTTGTTTTAGCAGGCACAGCAATCTTGGCTTCTATGATGATTTTCGTGACAGAAATGAATCTGCTTGATCCGGAAATAACCCCCTTACAACCGGTATTGAAATCCTACTGGTTAATGATCCATGTGGCAGTAATTACAAGCAGTTACGGTTTCCTGGGTCTCGCGGCCATTCTTGGATTAATCAATCTAAATCTGTACATCTTCAAAAACCAGAAGAATGCACAGGTTATCCAACTCAATATAAGTGAATTAACTTACATTTCAGAAATGACGATGACGATCGGACTGTTCATGCTTACGATTGGCACTTTCCTCGGAGGAATATGGGCCAATGAATCGTGGGGTCGTTATTGGGGATGGGATCCAAAAGAAACATGGGCGCTCGTTTCCGTACTTGTATATGCCGTAATTCTGCATCTGAGATTCATTCCGGCACTGAGTGGAAAATTCGTCTTCAATGTGGTTAGTCTTTGGGGATATTCAGCCATCTTATTCACCTTCTTTGGTGTCAACTTTTATCTTGTAGGTCTGCACTCCTATGCTCAAGGAGAGGGTCTGGGATCGATTCCGGTCTGGTTGATCGTTACACTAATTCTTTTTTTCTTGCATACCTTAGTTGCCTTATGGAGAGAACGCTCATTTCGTTTCGCTACAAATTCGCTTCTAAATGAATAACATGGCTGATTTAAAACTTGATATTTTGGCCTTTGGCGTTCACCCCGACGACGTAGAATTGTCTTGTTCCGGTACGCTCATGAAGCATATTGCACTTGGAAATACAGCAGGAATTATTGACCTAACAATGGGCGAATTAGGTTCTCGGGGAACAGCTCAAACACGAAAAGAGGAAGCAAACGAAGCATCAAGAATAATGGGTGTGTCGGTAAGAGAGAATCTCTGCATTTCCGACGGCTTTTTTGAGCTAAACGAAAGCAATAAACGGCTTGTTATTGAGCAAATTAGACGTTTTAGACCTGAAATTGTTCTATGTAACGCCATAAGCGACAGACATCCCGATCATGGGCGTGCAGCCAAGCTAATTTCAGAATCCTGTTTTCTAGCCGGACTCCGAAAAATCGAGACGGAATGGAACGGAACAAATCAAGAGGCCTTTCGTCCGAAAGTAGTTTATCACTATATTCAAGATGTCTATCTAAAGCCGGATTTCGTTGTCGATGTTACCGATTTTATAGATCGGAAACTAGAGGCTATACAAGCATACAAAACACAGTTTTACGATCCAAAGTCATTGGAACCTGAAACACCCATCTCTGGAAAGGATTTTTTTGATTTTGTGAAAGGCAAAATGAGACAATTTGGTAGACCAATAGGAGTGGAATTTGCGGAGGGATTTACTGTCGAAAGAGAACTAGGAGTGCATAACTTATTTGATCTGCGCTGAAACCTAATCTGTTGTCTTCCACTTTAAGCATCTTAAAGGTAAGTAACTACTCTATTCCTATTGTAAATTACACGTTAGAAACAGTTTGTGTCTCTCTTTGGACGGAATAGTCAACCTAAGTATAGAGACCTCAAGTAGCACAACGAACCAATGATAAGCGTAGCTTGTATGTTTTGTTGGTCGTGGTATAGTCACAGAAATTCTTCGTACACCTTTACAAGTTGATCCAAAACTACCTGACTATCGAATTGAAGTGCATATTCTCTGATCACCTGGCATTTGAACTCCTTACCATTGATAATCTTTTCCATCTCGAGTGCAAGACTCAACGGATTAGTATCTTGAACGACCAAACCTAAGTACTCGTTCATTGATGCAGCAACACCTACCGGCGTGGAAATGACAGGTCTTCCGCACGACCAAGCCTCGGCTATGACGATAGAAAACGTCTCATAATTAGAAAACATCACAAATGCATGACAATTGTTGTAGTATCCAACCAGCGTTTCATGAGGCAAAGGACCCACAAACGATACAAATGCATCCAGTTTTAGTCTTCTAACCTCGATTTGAAGTTCTTCATAGGGTTCATCACTAACGATTGTCAAATGAAAATGCTTGTACCCTTTTTCGCATAACAGATCTACTGCTTCTATAATACCTTTTGGATTTTTTACTGCAGGATCTAATGTAGAAACATGCAAAAACCTAATAGGCAAATCATTAGGAACACTTTTAGGCTTAAAAAGTGAAGTATCTACAGGGTTAGGAACAACATAGATTTCTCTGGATTTGAAATATGTTTGTAAGTCCTTTCGCTGAAATTCAGAAACCGCGATGAGGCAGTCTATGGAATCTTTTACCGACGAAGCGATGAATCGTTCATTGAAACGCCATTTCTGAAGACGCTCCTGACGGAAATAGGATCCATGCTCAGTAACAATTAGGGGACATTTGAAATGCGCTTTAGCTTTACTGAATAGATAACCTTTTGGAAGAATGCAATGTCCGTGAATTAAATCCGGTTTATCTACCATCGCGATTCCAGTGTAAAAAGCCTTATCCAGCTCTCGTTTCTTCATCAACAGATTTCCCCGTTTAGGATAATAAATAATGATCTCCCTTAAACGTTCATTTCTACTTTCATCTATCTCCTGAGCAGAGAGCCGATTATCTATGGAAAAATAGAGTACGGTTACATCATAAATCGCAGACAACAAACGCGCTTGTTGTTGAACGAAATTCCCAAGATAGGGGGCGACTTTACTCGGATACCAAGAGCTAAGTATCAAAATTTTTCCGGGGGAATGTTGGAATGTGCTCAACTAATCAGTATTAAGGCAATATACCTTCAAGAATTTCAACGACTTCGTCAATCTCCCTTTTCGTGGTAAATTTAGAAAACGAAAAACGTACATTGGGTCGCTTTAAATCTGCATTAATTCCTGTCAAAACATGCGAAGAGCCATTGGACCCCGAAGCACATGCAGATCCACCACTGGCCGCTACACCCTTCAGATCCAATTTAAACAGCAACATTCCTGAGCCATCGAAAGGTAGAAAACTTACGTTCAACAACGTATAAAGAGATTTTTCCGGGCTTATCTCTCCATGGAAATCAATATCTGTAAACCTTTGTTTAAGTTGTTCAATGAAATAAGATTTCAAGCCCTGAATATGTTTCTGATGTGCTTCAAGATTATTATATGCTAAATCAAATGCTTTCGACAATCCACAAATGCCGGCAACATTCTCGGTACCACCTCGATGACCTCTTTCTTGAGCACCTCCGTGTATCAAAGGGCCAATTTTCAAGCGCTTGTTTACGTAGAGAAAACCGCTTCCTTTTGGTCCGTGGATTTTGTGTCCGGAACAGGTGAGAAAGTCCATATCAAGAGCCCTCAGATCATAGGAATAGTGACCTATCCCCTGCACCGTATCAGAGTGAAATAAAGCATTGTT
Organism: Crocinitomicaceae bacterium; assembly: GCA_044355195.1. Classification (GTDB taxonomy): domain Bacteria; phylum Bacteroidota; class Bacteroidia; order Flavobacteriales_D; family Crocinitomicaceae; genus M0103. The sequence goes on from JBIKYP010000047.1 coordinate 16,438, forward strand.
AGCTCTGCACATGGACGAAACACGTTCTAAAGACGTAAGGGTTCCAAGCTCATTATTGGCATGCATTAAGCTCACTAGAGTTGGCTTGTCCTGAGCGAGTAACTCTCCAAGATGTTCAAAGGAAATATTGCCTTTCTCATCCACTTTCACATACTCTGCCTTAATCCCGAAATCACTCGCCATTGCTTCAACTGAATGTCCGACGGCATGATGCTCAATTCTACTCGTGATGATGCGTTTTATGCCCAGATCGTGAACTGCAGTGAATATAGCCATATTATCTGCTTCTGTTCCACCTGAAGTAAAGATAATTTCGGAGGGTTGACAATTAAGCCATTTAGCAATACCTCGTCGAGACGTTTCAATCAATGCTTTGGCATCACGACCAAATGAATGAGTGGACGATGGATTTCCAAAGTGATTACTCAAAACACTTGTCATTTCCTGAATTACCTCCTGATCGATAGCGGTAGTAGCAGCATTGTCGAGATAGATTCGCATGCCGCAAAGATAAAAAATCGAACGGATGCCATTAGCACAATAGGTATCCAGGCATCACTTATTTACGTTGCTTTGGCAGATAAGCTTTTGATCGACGAACGAACTTCATGGAAGTTTTTTTCAAATGCCGCCACAAGATCTTTTTCTTTTCTGTGCTGTTCTGCTCTGGTTTTGGGAACATCCTCTGCCTTTTTTGAAAGAAGCTTGTCGATAAATTTCTCGTTGTTTCGTATGGAATGAGAAATATTGTTCGCGTTATTTTCTTGAATATCGAGCTGATTTTGAAGTCGTTCTAACTCTTTCAGGTCCTTCTCTTTTTCAAGATCTTTTGCGATCTCCACCATTCTGTTTTTTAATATACTAATCTCATCCTTGTAAAATTCCATTTTGCTTGCCAGCACCATGTTTTCATGGTGCTCCTGAGCGAGTTGTGCATCTTTTTCCATACTTTTACTTTTGACACAAAGATTAACCCAGAAGAATGCTACGTTGATGATAAAAATTAATAAGAAGATTGCAACTTATCAAAGGTTGATCTGAGATTTTTATTCGCGCTCTATTTTTCGTTTAATAAGACTGTTTGATTTCGTGCAACTATAATCTTTACCCATGTTTTCCAAAGGCTCCAAACTATACAGTATTTTTAGATTCAAATGTCCGAGATGTCAATCAGGCGATTTCTTTATTGCCAAACCTTACGATCTTTCGCATATTGGAGATATTCACGAACATTGCTCAGAATGCGGACTGAAATACGCCAAAGAACCGGGGTTTTATTATGGCGCGATGTATGTAGCCTACGCATTAGGAGTAGCTTTGTTCGTAACTCTATGGACCTCCTTTAACTTGTTTTTCCCCTCTGTGCCTATTGGCTTTCAAATTATTGTGATTGTTTCATCAACCATAGTTCTATCGCCACTGTTATATGCGCTTTCTAAAATCATTTGGGCGAATATGTTTATCGCGTATGAACCGAACACCAAAGGAATGAACGGAGAGGGTGAGCCTAAGAAAAATGAGGAGTAGTATTACGCCTTTGGTTAACCTTACTACTTCCATTTTTAATGCAGATTATCTAACTGAACTTAATTTTATATATTTGTTTTATTAACCATTTAAACTATGTTATATATGAAAAAAGTTTTACTCTTATTATCTGTAATTTCTATTACACTTTCTTCTAAAGCGCAATTCGTCAATGGCGACTTTGAAGGGACCTTTTCCAATCCTATCCCCATTTACACAAACATCACTGATGCACCTGGGTGGGGTAGTTGGTTTTATTCAATTGAAACAAACGGAGCTTTTGGAGGTAAGCAGTCATTAAAACTCGAAACTTTCAAGGATCCTGACCTCATGGCACTAGTAAATGCTGAACCTTATAAGGTGGGATTGAAATCGGACGTAATTACTGGTATGATTTC
>JBIKYP010000048.1:0-18241 GCA_044355195.1 Crocinitomicaceae bacterium
CAAAACCTCTATTTAAAATCGATAAAATTAAAGATTGAAAGAGATGCCCCTGATAAAAAAGTAAAGGAACGCTTAAAGCAACTTATCGATGCATTTTACAGCGTTCCTTTACACAAATCAATCCGAATAACCGTCGATGTGGACCCCGCTTAACCTAGATATGTTTTTAGCATTCGGCTTCGGGACGTATGCTTCAGTCTTCGAATAGCTTTTTCCTTAATTTGACGAACCCGTTCTCTTGTGAGGTCAAAACGTTCTCCAATTTCCTCGAGGGTTAGCGGGTGTTTTCCATTCAAACCATAATACAATCTCACCACATCACCCTCCCGTGAAGTCAGCGCAGAGAGCGATCGTTCAATGTCTTTCCTCAATGATTCTACCACTAATTCCCTTTCAGGTCCCGGTAAGCTATCATTGGCCAATACATCATACATACTTGAGGAACTCTCATCGCCTTCTATCAGAGGAGCATCCATTGAAATGTGTCGCCCATTATTGGCCATCGACTGCTTAACATCATCCGTTGAGCACTCTAAAAACTCAGCTAATTCCTCCGCAGAAGGCTGGCGTTCATATTTTTGCTCAAGTTCGGAAAACGCCCTATTTATTTTATTGATTGTTCCAATTTTATTCAAAGGCAAACGAACAATTCTCGCCTGCTCAGCTAACGCCTGAAGTATCGATTGACGTATCCACCACACGGCATAAGAAATAAACTTAAACCCGCGGGTCTCATCAAAGCGTTCAGCGGCCTTAATCAATCCCAAATTTCCTTCATTAATGAGATCCGGTAATGCCAATCCCTGATTTTGATATTGCTTAGACACCGAAACAACAAAACGAAGATTTGCCTTCGTAAGCCGCTCTAAAGCCAACCTGTCACCCTGACGGATTCGGCGAGCAAGTTCTACCTCTTCATCTGCCGAGATGAGTTCAACGCGACCTATCTCGTGAAGATATTTATCCAGAGAAGCGGTTTCGCGATTAGTAATCTGCGTAGTAATCTTAAGTTGTCGCATAATCTGAAATTTTAAAAGTTAGTACTTACCCCTTACAACGCCTAAAGTATAGATTAGTTGGAATTCAGAAATGATGAAAACCTGTATTATTTCGACTAAATGAACAAAACCCTATTTCGGATGATTAAATGAGGGTTAATATTTATCCAAATTATTTTTTGAATGAGTATTTTTACGACATGCGAATTCTGATGGTTTGTTTGGGAAATATATGTCGTTCGCCAATGGCAGACGGACTTCTTCGAAAGAAAGTAAAATCACTAAATTTAGACGTGACTGTTGATTCTGCAGGAACATCTGCCGCTCATCAAGGTGAACATCCTGATGAGCGCATGCGCCATACCGCGCGCGAACTTGGAACACCTATAGATGAACTTCAGTCGCGTCCTTTTGTCTCAGAGGATTTTGATCGGTTTGATATTATCTATGCCATGGACAAAGAAAACAGACGAAATATCCTATCCTTAGCTCGGAGCGAAGAGGACAAGCTCAAAGTATTACTTATATTAAATGAAGTGGAATCCGGAATGGATCTTGAAGTTCAGGATCCATACTACGGAGGTCAGCAAGGATTTATCGATGTTTATCAAATGCTCGACCGAGCTACAGATAAAATAATTGAACGACTTTTCACGAATGCGTAAAGGCAAGATATACCTCATCCCTAATACGTTAGGTGGAGAATCTGTTCATGACATTATTCCGCAAGAAGTATCAAAAATTGCTATTACGTTACGGTTTTTTGCTGTGGAAGAAATTCGTTCTGCAAGGCGACTGCTTCGAAAAATAGACCGAAGTTTTCCTATTGATGAGACTCTATTCATCGAGTTGAATAAACGAAGTGGTGATGACTCCATCGATCAACTTTTGTCTATATTACGGAAAGGTATAGATATTGGAGTGATCTCTGAGGCTGGTTGTCCGGGAATTGCAGATCCTGGGGCCAATCTTGTTTCGGCAGCGCACGAAGAAGAAATAGAAGTTATACCATTTGTTGGTCCATCTTCTATCCTACTGGCTTTGATTGCAAGTGGATTTTCGGGTCAGCAATTTAGCTTTCATGGATACCTACCGAAAGAAAGAAAAGAAAGGGTTCGCAAATTAAAAGATTTTGAAGGCGATTCACGTCGATCAGGAAGTACCCATATCTTCATGGACACCCCCTTCAGAAATATGAACGTGCTGGAGGATTTGTTAAATGAACTTTCAGACACAACCCACCTCTGTATTGCTTCTAACTTAACATTACAGGATGAATCAATTCGAACTTTGTCTGTTAAGGACTGGAGAGAACACGCCTACGACTTATCGAGGAAACCTGCAATCTTCCTTATTGGAAAACGTCAATAAACCTCACTTGAACCCTCTATTCTTTTTAATTGAATCATAGGCCTCCTGAATCTTTTGGAATTTCTCTTTGGCTCCTTTCTGGAATTCTTCACCCATTTGCGCCACTTTATCCGGGTGGAATTTGATTGCCATTTGACGATAAGCCTTTTTAACTTCCTCATCTGATGCACTCGCCTCGATTCCAAGTATCTTGTAATCTGAGTCCACATCGCGATAGAACATGTTCTTCATGGATTCAAATTCCAAAGAAGGAATACCCAGCATATCTGATATATTCCTCACAATACGCAGCTCAGATTCAGACACATGACCATCCGACTTAGCTATACTAAAAAGGTAATGAACAAGATGAACCCTTGCCTCAGGCTGCATGCGCATCCGAATATCTTGACAAATTTGCTGCAACGGAATATTTCCAGAGTCAAGAAAATGTTTTAATGTCTGAAGGGAATTTTTATTAAACGCTGCACCAAACTGAAGCGAGAAAAAAGACTTCACATAGTCCAGTTCAGCTTTGAGAACTTTGCCATCAGCCGTCATTACAGCCGCCGAAAGAGCCATAAGCATCGTTTGCACGTCATTTGACGAAGAACGCTGCCGATAATAACTGAAAATATCTTCTTCAGTAAACGTACGACCTTCTTTACGTGCGTTTTCACGTAAATTAGACATCACGCGTTGATTGTTATCTATCAAAGATCCGATTATGAATCCAATCAGTCCACCAAAAATGCTTCGGCCAAAAAGGAAAAATCCTGCAAGACCTAAAATCCATTTATACAAATTATCAAGAAATGGACGGGGAGAAATCTCTCCCCGTTCGTTAGTAATATCACTAAGCTAACTGCTCAATATTCCGTTCAATAAATCCATTGAGTGCCTCACCCTTTAACATGCCTTGTGCCAACAGAGCCAAATCAAAAAGTTGTTTTGCCCCAACTTTTTGAGACTCCTCGTCTTTCGTCAACAGCATAAGTATTTTTGGATGATTCGCATTAATCACAAGATTGTACATTTCTGGAAAGGCTCCATAGAACCCTCCTCCTCCACCCATTTTTTGCTGTTCCATCATTCGACGGATAAACTCAGGTTGAGTAATTATAATTGGTGCATCCTCATCGCTCATACTCTCAAACTGAATACTGAATTTGTCCTTATTCACGCTAGCTTCAAAGATTGGTTTCAGTTTTTCTTCATCCTCTTTTGAAAGTTTGGATGGTATTTCCTCTGATTTCTTAATCAGTTTATCCAACGTATCAGCGTCAACACGAGCAAATGTGACATTTTCAAATATTTGTTCTATTTTACCTATCCAGTGAGGTATAAGTGGTCCGTTCAAAACCAGAACGTCATACCCCCTATCTTTGGACTTTTTCACAAAGCTGAACTGCTCATCTTTGTCGTTGGTGTATAGAAATATAACCTTATCATCCTTATCGGTCTGAAGTGCCGCCACCTTCTCTTTATATTCCTCAATAGTAAAATAGGAGTCATCTGTATTCTTCAGTAAAGAAAATGACTTAGCTTTCTCGGCGAACTTTTCCTCAGAAAGCATTCCGTACTGAACAAAAATTTGTAAGTCATCCCATTTCGATTCAAAATCAGAACGATCCTTTTTAAACATTTCGGCAAGTTTATCGTATACCTTCTTGGTTATATGGGCCGATATTTTTTTCACATTACCATCACTTTGAAGATATGAGCGAGAAACATTCAACGGAATATCAGGAGAATCGATCACACCATGCAGCAATGTCAAAAACTCAGGAACAATCTCTGCTACACTGTCTGTAATGAAAACTTGGTTTGAATAAAGATTAATCTTATTCCGCTGTACTTCAATGTTTTCCTTTATTTTCGGGAAATAGAGTATTCCTGTCAGGTTGAAAGGATAATCTACATTCAAATGAATATGAAACAAGGGATTATCAAACGTCATCGGATATAATTCACGATAGAAAGCGTCGTAATCCTCCTGTTTTAAATCTACCGGTGCTTTTGTCCAAGCCGGCTGTGTATTATTTATTTGATTTGGAACTTCTACAGCTACACGCTTCGGGTTACCTTTATCATCTTTCTCACCATCCGGAGAATCAATGTATTCTGTTTTGTTTCCAAAGAAAACCGGAATCGGTAGGAATTTACAATATTTGTTTAGAATCTCAGAAATCTTCGATTTTTCTAGGAATTCAGCTGATTCTTCCGATATAAAAAGAACGATATCTGTTCCACGGTCTTCTTTTTCTATTTCTGTTATAGTAAACTCAGGAGAGCCGTTACTTTCCCATTGCACAGCCTGTGAACCTTCATGTCGTGAGCGCGTTCGGATTTGCACTTTTTCTGCGACCATGAAGGCAGAATAAAATCCCAGCCCAAAATGTCCGATAATCTGCTCGGCTCCTTCATTCCCTTTGTACTGTTGAACAAATTCTTCAGCCCCGGAAAAAGCAATCTGATTGATGTATTTGTCGATCTCATCGGCTGTCATACCTATTCCCCGATCACGAATTGTGAGCGTTTTTGCCTCTTTGTCTAAAATCACGTCGACCTTCAATTCACCAAGTTCGCTATTAAATTCGCCATTGGCAGAAAGCACCTTCAATTTTTGAGAAGCATCCACCGCATTCGATACTAACTCCCTTAAAAAGATCTCATGATCCGAGTAAAGAAACCTTTTAATAATCGGAAAAATGTTCTCTGTTTGTACATTGATCTGACCTGTTCTCATAGTTATAATTTTGATGAGCTTACTTGACAATGATTATGCCATGGCGGGTTTAACTGACATTCTGTCTTATTTCAAACCATTTTGACACGACTATTAATGAATTCAAAATATGTAACTTTGCGATTGATGAATTTTCAGGAGCTCCTCCCCCCCTTCATTTTTCTTCTTTTCTTGCTTTGGCTGATCGGAAGAGTTCACTTTTTTTCTTTATCCGGCGTCCATGTAAGGTGGTTACAGTTAGCGCTTGTCATAAAAGCGTCAGCAGGAATAGTCATGTTTTATCTTTACACCTATTATTATCCGTTACGAATTGAGGCGGACACCTTTAAGTATTTTGATGACAGCAAACCTCTTTACGATGCTCTTTGGAGTAATCCCCCGGATTTTTTCAAAATGCTCTTTGGCATAAACTGTGAAAATGATTACTTCTTCACGAAGTATTACGTAAAAATGAATAATTGGTACTTAGCCTATGACAATGGATTGATGAATGATGGCAGGTTAATTATTCGGTTAAATGCCGTTTTAAGGATAATATCATTTGGCAATTATCATATAAATAACATGTTGTTCAACACGCTTTCCTTTATTGGCTTATATTCACTTATGCTCTTATTTATCAAAATAAGTGCTTCAAAATGGAAAAGCTACCTTGCCGCTTTTGCTGTTCCCTCAACCATCTTCTGGAGCTCGGGTATACTGAAGGAGAATGTATTATTTTTTGCCCTTGGACTTTTCTGCTGGATGTTTTATATGCTCATTTATGAATCATTTAAATGGAAAACCCTCATTTCTACACTTATTCTAATTTCCATTTTGATGATCGTTAAACTGTATGTTCTCGTAGCACTTTTGACGGCCGTTGTAGTGTTTGTTTTGGCCGCAAGAGAAAAAAACAACATCACCCTTTTTATCATTTCATTGGTCGTATTTTTTTTACTATTGTTCATTATCGACCTTATTTCACCAACATATAGTATTGTGGAACTATTAGTTCAAAAGCAGAATGATTTTGTAGCTCTTGCCCAGCGCTCATCTGCCGGAAGCTTTATTTCTACACCAAAACTTGAGAACAATCCATGGTCACTCATTTCCCACCTGCCGTTAGGCATCCTGAACAGTTTCACCAGACCCTGGCCACATGATATACACAGCGTCCTTTTCATACCTCCTGTAATCGAAAACATACTTATTTTGGGGTTAATTTTAGCCGTACTAATTAAACAGCAAGGACTCAATACAAAACAAAAGGCTTTTGTTCTGTTTTCAATTTGTTTTACACTCATTTTATTTGCTATCATCGGTTTAACTACACCAATTTTAGGTGCAATGGTCCGCTATAAAGTTCCTGCCTTGCCCTTTCTTTTCTTTTCGTTAATGCTGTTGTTGCGTACAAAAGCTATTGATCAACGTTTAGAATCACTATTATTAAACCCTTTGAAGAATTCATAGTCAGGAATGATTAATAGTATACTATTTTTTTTAACCCTTCTCATAACCATCTCGAAATTTGATTTTTACAAAATTCCGGGAATCAAAACATTTCATTTGGTTGCCTTCTTTGGTTTAAAATCTCTCGCCTCCTTGATGATATGGATGTACTTTTTTTACAAACCCGAATTCGGCTCAGAATCAGATATGTACCAGTTTTTCAACATCGCTGAACGATTGCATTATCAATTGAATTTTATTGATGAACTAAAATTAATCTTTGGTGTGCCTACATCAGATGTCTCGCAAACTATACTTTCATCGACTGAATACTGGTCGAAACTAAACAACTATGGAGTCATTAATGACAATAGGATTATGATACGAATTAACATGTTAATCAGATTCTTTTCCGGAGGATCATATGTAACTCATTCACTCCTATTTGACTTTCTCGGTTTCAATGGACTTTTTCTCCTTATCAAGATCATCAGAATGTACACTCAAAACAACATATTGCTGATTACCTCAATTCTTTTTTTAGCTCCTTCAGGATTAACCTGGACAAGCAATATGTTTAAAGAAACGGTGTTACTTTTCTCCATAGCTGGAGCGAGTTACTTTCTAGTTCAAATTTGGCATTCAGACAAGAAAATATTTTATGCTACAGGTTTATTGCTCTTCGTTTTATTATTGATTCAAACCAAACCCCTGTTTTCGCTTCTGTTTCTATACAGCTTCATTTGCTATTCCATTCATCGCTTTGTTAAATCCAAGGTGAACATGGCTAACTTTTTCGCATTTTTCTTTGTCCCCCTGATAGCCTTCATTGTCCTTACTTCATTGCTGCCTTTGAAGACAAATGATGAGATAATTAGAAAGGGAGGTACGGTTCACTTGCCTCTTCTACTAAAGAACAAACAGGATGATTTTTTATTCGATATCCGCATGTTCAAACCGGGAACTGTTTTAACATTAAACAGAATTGATGGAACATATGTATCAGTTTTAAAAACAATTCCGGATGCACTTCACAACATTTTTGTGGCTCCTTTTAAAGGATGTTTGAAAAAATGGGAACTCATTCCTTTTGCTCTGGAAATCTCATTCTTATTGATTTTATTCATTTTGCACTTGAAGTTTCCGGAAATAAACCATCGTCCATTTAAAGATGAACTGAACATGATCTTATATCCATCAATTTTATCACTATTGGTTATTGGATTAATCATCCCCATTGAAGGCTTACTAATAAAATATAGCGCCCCACCAATTTTGTTGATCCTGGCGGTCCTAGCGGTGAAAGTAGATTGGAAGAAGGCCTTTCCCTCTAAGCTAGCTTAACTCCCTTGCGGGATTTGCTAGACACCTCACTTTGATCTTTACTAAATTTTTTCATGATTATCCATAAATGGCAACCTAACATGAGTAATTAGATTGGTTGAAGTCTTCTATTCACTGTCCATCATTCTAATGACTATATTTACACGTATTGATAAAGGAGTTCCTAACAATGGCTGCCTTTTTAGAATAAAATCTCGTAAATTGACAAAAAATCTTATACTAATCACTGGCGCTACTTCCGGATTTGGTAAAGCCTGTGCAGAACTATTTGCTCAAAAAGGCTACGACCTCATCATCACCGGAAGAAGGTCTGAACGACTGAAAGAATTAACAGAATATCTCACATCGTCTTATGGAACTGAAATAAAGTCTTTATCATTCGATGTAAGAGATTATGAATCAGTTGCACAATCCCTCCATTCATTGCCTGACGACTGGAAACAACGAATCGATATACTTGTTAATAATGCGGGACTAGCCACAGGAAGGGGACCGATACACGAAGGCTTAGTCGAAGATTGGAATCAGATGATTGACACAAACATCAAAGGATTGCTGTATGTAACTCGAATTATTTCACCTTGGATGGCGGAACGCGGGAAAGGACATATCATTAATATTTCAAGTATTGCAGGCAAAGAGGCCTACCCGGGTGGTAACGTGTATTGCGCTACTAAATTTGCAGTGGATGCTTTGTCTCGTTCGATGAGAATTGACTTAATAGAAACAGGGATAAAAGTAACCAACATCGCTCCCGGAGCGGCAGAAACCGAATTTTCGCTTGTTCGTTATAAAGGAAATGAAAATGAAGCAAAGAAAGTTTATGACGGCATAACGCCACTATTAGCCGCTGACATTGCAGAAACAGTCTATTTTGTCTCTACACGACCTGCTCACGTAAACATCGGTGACATAATCATTACGCCTAGTTCACAGGCCAACGCCACAGTATTTTATAGAAAATAACAAAAAGGTGATTTTCCACCTTTTGCATCGTATATTCAAAAAAGCGAATTCAACTTAATGCTGGAGAACAGGCTGTGCTTGTTCACCCTCTGTTTTATCAGGTAGAACAGATCCTCTGATCGTTAGAATTATAGGATCTGAAACATTTGATGAAACTGTGATTGTCTTGTTAAACTGACCCACTCGCTTTGTATCATATTTTACAGAGATACTTGACGATTTGCCCGGACTAAGTGGCTCTTCCGGTTTGTTTGCCGTCGTACAACCACAACTAGTCTGAACCCCGGTAATTAAAGCCTCTTGCTGCGACTCGTTCTTAAACTCAAAAACAAACAGGTCATCTGTTCCATAATTAATGTTTTCTCTAACGATTTCCATTTTTGTAAATGACAATCCTTTTTTCTCATCCATTTTCGCTTCGGCAGAAGACACGACACGTGCTGATACTTGCTGTGTATTGGTTGTCACATCAACCTGCGCATTGAGATTCAATCCAACACAAAGGGCAATTGACATTAAGAGTAAATTGATTTTTTTCATGATTTTCTTTTTTTTTACAAGTTTAACAAAAATCGATTTTAAAATACAGACAATTAACAAAAAAATTCTGTTGTTTATTTATGTTCAAAAACTGTTCCATTTTTATAAATCTCAATTGCTTTGTCCAAAACGGGTAACAAAGAGGGGTACATTTTAGATCGAAAGAAATCCAATTGATCCAAAGTTACCCATTTTACGTCGGAAATATTTTCCTCGGTTTGCGGAATAAGCGTCTCTTCTCCATCGTATACCATGAAATACCAATCTGTTGATTTAAGGCAATCATTTCCATTTATTTGATAAGTATGAATAGTTTCATCAACACAAGCGACAATACGATGACCATGAATTCCGCATTCCTCCTCTACCTCTCGTAGTGCACCGAGTTGGGCTGCTTCCCCTTTTTCAAGTTTCCCCTTTGGGAAATCCCAAAATCCTAGCCTGTAAATAAGCAAAAATGAATCGTTCTTACACACTATACCTCCGGCAGCATTAATTTTTTTGTATCGTTTGAAAAGAGAATGCCACATCGTCTCAGGAGATGAACAAACAATTTGAACTTCAGTCACCTGCATGTTTCTTAAGTTCAGGATTACTCTCCTTACCTCCTCGGTAGAATCGGTGACAAAAGAGTCTTTCGCATGTTGACTCTGATTTGAGGAGAAGATCACAAGCTTATTATCAATAAATACTTTATACATTTGCATATGATTCTGAATACCGACAAGGCGTTAAAAGTAGCTGAATTTTTGTTACAAGTCAAGGCCGTCAAATTACAACCAAATCACCCATTTACATGGGCATCAGGATGGAAATCACCCATTTATTGCGATAACCGGATAACCCTTTCCTTTCCGAGTATCAGGACTTTCATACGTCAAGCCTATACACAGGCTTTAGAAGACCTCTATGGCAAACCGGATGTCATTGCAGGTGTTGCCACGGGTGGAATTGCTCAGGGAGCTTTGGTTGCTCAAGAAATGGGATTGCCTTTTATCTATATACGCAGCTCCGCGAAGGAACACGGTATGGGCAATCAAATCGAGGGATATTATGAAGCCGGACAAAAGGTAGTGGTTATTGAAGATCTCATATCCACCGGCGGAAGTTCTGTTAAAGCAATTCAAGCATTAAAGTCAGCTGGTTTGGAAGTTAAGGGTCTGGTTGCGATATTTTCTTATGGTTTTCAGGTAGCTGATGAAAATTTCAATAAAATTGCTTGTCCTTACACTACCCTAACCAATTATGACCTATTGATAGAGCAGGCACTTAAAAAAGATTATGTCTCCAAAAAAGACATATCTTCGTTACGAGAATGGAAAGAGAATCCACAATCCTGGAAACAACTGGTGTAATGGAAATAACGAGCGATAAAGTTACGGTCCATGCTCCGAAAAAAAAGGTTTGGACGTTTTTGAAAGATTCACAAAATCTAATTTATCTGTTACCACAGGATCAAATTACCGATTTCAGAGCCACTAAAGATGAGTGTTCTTTCAAGGTTCAGGGCGGAATTACTATTTCCTTAATTCAAGATGGTGAGGAGGAACCGGATAAGATTTTTATGCGCCCCGGCGAAAAATCGCCTTTTGCATTTAGGTTAACATTACATGTCAAATCATTGGAAGAATCCCAAACGGAGGGATTTATCGAGTTCAACGGAGAAGTCAATGTATTTCTGAAAATGATGGTTGAAAAACCCCTTACCACTTTGTTCAACATTATGTCGGCAAAACTTAGAGATCATTTCGCCGGTTAAACTTTACCTCCTTCAGGTCGTACGACCTTAGCTCATCGTTCCTTCCCATTATCGTTAATAAACCCTGGTCTGTCGTCCCCACAATAGTACCTTCAAAAACACCTTGATGATCATAAAAATAAGTCGATACGTTTCTTTTATATAACATACGCTGATACTTGTCATCCAATACACTAAACGATCTATCTTGAAGAAGTTTCCAGTATTTATTGAGTGCAGAAAAGAGACTAAACGCGACATCCATCAAGGTGTATTTAACTCTCGTCACAGTATATATACTTGTAGCACATAATTCATTAAAATTAGTTTGATTGACGTTTAATCCAATTCCAAGCAATACGTTCGTGATTCGATTGGAGGTGACTTGATTTTCGATTAACATACCGGCAATTTTATGGTCATTTACCAACAAATCATTTGGCCATTTAATAGAAGAGGAAATTCCGTACCCTTCAAGAAGATCCAACAAGGCCAACGACGCAAATTGCGTAAGTCGAAATTGATCTGAAACAGACAGATTGGCAGGCCGAAGTAGTATCGTTAGCAGCAGGTTTTCACCTGGATTTGAAATCCAGATTGAGCCACGTTGCCCTCGACCTGCTGTCTGTTCAACTGCCATTATTACCGAACCGTGGGGAATATCCTCTGTTGAAAGTATCTTGGCAACATAATTGTTAGTAGAATCTACACTGTCTAATTGAAGGATGCGATGACCGATGAGATTCTGATCTGTTGACGACATGAGCGACTTGATTAACGGCCAAAATTAAAATTAAAAGTTAGTTTTGCATTACTAGATATAACCATTGATGCCCAAGAGAAAAAAAGAGAGCAATTCCCGAAAATTATGTGATGTGATTGTCGAAGGAATGCAAGAGAACAAAGCCAAAGACATTGTTGTATTGGACCTTAGAACCATTCCAAATGCAGTTTGTGATTTTTTTGTAATCTGCAGTGGCGAATCGAGTACCCAAGTCGATGGAATAAGCAACTCCGTAAGACGCCATGCGCTAAAAACATTGATTGAAAAACCTTGGCATATTGAGGGCAAAACGAATAGTGAATGGATCTTACTAGATTACATCAATGTGGTCGCTCATATTTTTTACAAAGAAGCTCGGACTTTTTATGAACTGGAGGATCTTTGGGCAGATGCAAAACGAACAGATATTCCAAATTTGAATTAAATATTAACATGTCAGAAGAAAAAAACAAAAAGAAAAATCCCTTTTCCATCTATTGGATCTATGCCGCAATTGCAGTCGCAATTATTGGATTTCAACTTTTTATGAGTTCAGGGAATAGAATCACAATTAACTATAGCACCACATTCGATGATCTTGCGATTCATGGTTTTGTGCGCAATGTTAAAATGGTTAACAAAGGTCGAATTGATTTTAAAGTCACAGATGAAGGTAAGCAATACATTTTGTCCTCAAACGAGCAACAATATGAATCCTTGAAATCCCATCTTAAAAAAGGGACAAACATGAGGTCGAATGATCCAACATTCGAATTAAAAATTATTGATGCGGCGAACTTTGAAACACACATAAGACAGGACATCAACCTCTCCGTTAAAGAAGAAAACAAGCAACGAGCGAAAAACAAGAAACCGCTCTTACCCATTGTCGAAGTGATGGATACCGAAGAGGTGAATTATTTTGAGAGTATTTTTAGCTTCCTTTTCCCTATCGTCATATTGGTTGTTATTTGGATGTTTGTAATGCGCAGGATGACCGGTGGAGGCGGTGGAGGCGGTGGCCAGATATTCAATATTGGAAAATCGAAAGCACAAGTCTATGATAAAGGGAAGTCTACCAACGTAACATTTAAGGACGTAGCTGGTCTGGAAGGGGCAAAAGAGGAGATCGTTGAAATTGTAGAATTCCTTAAAAACCCTAAAAAATACACGGAATTAGGTGCCAAAATACCAAAGGGTGCACTACTTGTTGGTCCTCCCGGAACGGGTAAGACGCTTCTTGCCAAGGCTGTAGCAGGTGAAGCCAAAGTGCCTTTCTTTTCGCTTTCAGGCTCTGACTTCGTGGAAATGTTCGTAGGTGTCGGTGCATCTCGTGTTCGTGACCTGTTCAAGCAAGCTAAAGAAAAAGCCCCGTCGATCATCTTCATTGACGAGATCGATGCGATCGGTCGAGCGAGAGGAAAGAACAATAGTTTTGGCTCCAATGATGAGCGTGAAAATACCTTGAACCAGCTTTTGACGGAGATGGATGGATTTGGAACCAACTCAGGGGTAATCATTCTCGCAGCGACAAACCGAGCGGATGTCTTAGATAGCGCCTTAATGCGTGCAGGACGTTTCGACAGGCAAATCTATGTTGACATGCCTGATTTGAATGAAAGAAAAGAAATCTTCCAGGTTCACCTCAAACCAATTAAATTGGAAGAAGGAATTGATATTGATTTTCTGGCAAAACAAACACCGGGTTTTTCGGGGGCGGACATTGCGAACTTGTGTAATGAAGCTGCTTTAATTGCAGCACGTAAAGACAAAAAGTTTGTACAAAAACAAGATTTTTTAGACGCTGTAGACCGTATTGTAGGTGGATTGGAGAAAAAGAATAAAATCATAACGAAAGAGGAGAAAAAGGCCATTGCCTACCATGAGGCCGGGCATGCAACCATATCTTGGCTTTTGGAAAATGCACATCCGCTGGTGAAGGTAACCATCGTACCCCGTGGTCAATCGCTCGGCGCAGCGTGGTATCTTCCGGAAGAACGAAGTATTACAACAACAGAACAACTTTTGGATCAGATGTGCTCTGCGCTTGGCGGTCGTGCAGCCGAACAATTGATCTTAGGCAAGATTAGTACAGGTGCTCTGAGCGACCTTGAAAAAGTGACCAAGCAAGCCTATGCAATGGTTTCTATTTATGGACTAAACGCCCGCGTTGGTAACATCTCCTACTATGATTCTCAGGGTCGCGACATGTTCACGAAACCGTATTCAGAAGATACCGCACGTGTGATCGATGAGGAAGTGAATAAAGTTGTGGAAGGACAATACCAGCGGGCATTGAAAACATTGGAAGATCATAAGGATAAACTGACGTTACTTGCCGAAAAACTCTTAACGCATGAGGTAATCTTCAAAGAAGATTTGGTTGAGGTTTTTGGAAAAAGAGAGTGGGATAAGGAAGAAGAGCCTAAAGTGGATACGCTAAAAGCCGATGACTCGATCCTCCTGGAAGCAACTGTTCCGCATTTAGATACTGATGAAGCACTGGACAGTTCAGACGAAGCCACAGTTGAAAAAACCAATGAAACTTCCGAAATACCTCCTGCAGAAAGTTAAGTAGCGAATAAGTATGTGTCATTTGTTGCTGTAAAAATGTAAATTCGTACGATGAACAATCTGCTTCAGCGCACGATAACCGGAACTTTGTTTGCTCTTGTAGTCTTAGGTTCCATTCTTTGGGACGCTTATGCTCAGGCGATTGTTTTCTCGGTGTTCATGGTATTGGGACTTCTTGAATTCTACAATTTATTCAATAAACATAAAGTGGTTCATGTAAGTACCGAAATCGGTATTTTCATCGGTATCTTCATTTTTGCTCTATTGGTTGGATTCAGTTTAGAATGGCTACCAATTATTAGTATTTTATTCATTTTCCCGCTTTTCTTTACACTGATTCTGGAAGAGTTATGGCGTAAAAGTGAACATCCGCTAGTAAACATTTCGGTTTTAGTTTTTGGCATCATCTACATCGTACTCCCCTTCTGGCTCACGATAGACCTTAATCTGCGAGAGGACAAGGAAAATCATTTCATGCCCCTTGTCGTGGGAATGTACTTGCTGATCTGGACTAATGACACCTTCGCCTATTTAACCGGTAGAAAACTTGGGAAAACCAAACTTTTTGAACGGCTATCCCCTAAAAAAACATGGGAAGGAACGATTGGAGGAATTGCCGTGACCTTGGTGATAGGATATATTTTTGGCGCATTTATAAACAGAGGAGACGAATTATTTTGGATAATATCCGCTGCTATTATCGCTCCCTGTGCTATTTTTGGGGATCTTTTGGAGTCTTTATTCAAACGAAGTTTAAACATCAAAGATTCAGGTACGATTTTGCCCGGACATGGTGGGATTCTTGACCGTTTTGATGCCGCATTGTTTGCTATCCCCTTCTTTTATTGTTGGGCGATGATTTATGAATATTCCAGCATTTTTTAGCCCATGAAATTACACAGAGAAGGCTATTTGATTATTACAGGAGGTTTGCTCCTTCTAGCAGGAGTTCAGTTTATGAATTACCTTCTTTTTATGAAAACCCAATGGCTTTGGCTTTTTGCATTGCTAACTATTGGAGTTCTGGTCATGGCTTACCTCATCATACAATTCTTCCGCGTACCCAGCAGAACTTGTGTTTACAACGAAAACGACATCATGTGTCCAGCAGATGGAAAAGTGGTGGTCATCGAAGAAGTAGAAGAATCCGAATACTTTAAGGATCGTCGCATCCAGGTATCGATTTTCATGTCGCCACTGAATGTACACGCCAACTACAACCCAATTTCGGGTTTTGTCAAATATATTAAATACCACCCCGGATTGTTTCTGGTGGCATGGCATCCTAAGAGTAGCACGGACAACGAACGTTCAACCATGGTCATTGAACATCGTTCGGGAAAAGAAGTCCTATTCAGACAAATTGCCGGAGCAGTAGCTCGAAGAATATGTTACTATCTTCATATCGATCAAACCGTCAAGACAGGAGATGAATTCGGTTTCATAAAATTCGGATCTCGAATTGATCTTTTTCTTCCTTTAGATTCCAGAATAAATGTTAAAATCGGAGATGTAGTAAAAGCTAAGCTCACTAAAATTGGTGAATTAAGCTCATCTTCGTAACTTTCATCTTAAAATCAGAACACATGAAAAAAGTATTCCTCGCATTAGCTCTAACTGCATTTACCGGTTCAGTAGCTACAACGGCTTACGCTGCATTCAACGGTAATCCTACAGAACTAAAAAAAGACGATAAAAAGAAGAAAAAGAAGAGAAAATCTTGTTGCGCAGCAGATAAAGCTGTATCGGGCTCGTCATGTTCTAAACCTGCTGAAGGAAAAGCGTGCTGTACTAAAAAAAACTAATTAGGTAGTTATACCTTAATTCAATCCTGAGGCCGATTTTTAATCGACCTTTTTTGTTAGTTGTGATAGAATCTCAAGATCTTTTTTGTTTGTCGATCATATAATTCCAGAAAATATGCACCACTATTCAAAAATTCCACATTAATAACACCTTGAGTTTTTCCAATCAGCTCAACTTGTCCAATAGGATTTACTATTCTGAAATCTGTCTCGGGAATTTTTCCCAGTTGAATGAATAGATTTGAAGGATTTGGATAGATTAAATCATGTGAAATATTGCTTAATGAAGCATTTAGTCCATCGACATTATAACTCAAAAAACAGGTGTATTCAATTCCAACGTCCAATCATAAATAAAAATCATCGTCAATGGATAACAAGCCATTGATCCATTACCTGTTAAAGTGACGGGATAATTCTGAATGGTCTCTCCCAACTGACCAAACCAAAATAAACCACCGGTTGCTACTGTATCAGCATTGCAATCCAAAACAGCAGAAACATAAGGGTAATTGACTATTTGTAAAGGTACGGCCGTGCTTTGAATACTGATCTGATAATCGTTTGCATTAAGTGAGTCTGGATAAAATTGCGTAATTGAGAATTCAGCGCAACTATTCGTTTGGGTATATCCCATAGGGACAATAAAATAGGCAGAGACAAATAAAAAAAATCTGTAAAGACAATTCATCATTTATCGAAATTAAACGATTACAGTTTTACATCAAAATTATTTTTCGGATCAATCGATTTATGCGCAAATAGTCATCATCAAAGCTGAGTATCAACAATTACTTCAGAATAAAAACGCAATTGAAATCTAAATTTTCAGTAATAACTTAGCGAATCAAATGAACAAACCCATGACCAATTACACCATCTTTGGTTATGAATTTATACGTATAAACCCCATCTACTAGCTCTTTTCCAGATGTGTCTTTACCATTCCAGTTATTTTGATAGTTACCAGAAGAAAAAACAACATTTCCCCATCGATTAAGGATAACAACTTCTGTATTATCGGGTAAATTTTGAATTTCAAAAAAATCATTTACACCATCACTATTTGGTGTAATCACGTTTGGAAAAGAAAAATTAACCTCTTTGTCACAATTTTCAAATCCTATGACAAGCTGGTCAGTGCATATACTTTCTCCGCAAGTTCCAGATATGAAAGTCAAAGAAGTGACATTACCAAAAATCTCATCACATACAACACTTCCTAATTGCGCTCCGGTCTGTTTATCTATTTCAACCAGTGTTGCTGTCGAACTTATAGCCCATAACTTGTCTTGTATCTCGTCATATGCTAGTCCACGCATGCTGGAAACAGTGTTTCCAATAAAGGTTCTGACTGCATTTGAAGGGTTGATTTGATATAGCTTCCCATTATCACTTATTCCAATAAGTACATTTAAAAAAGGGTCGTAAGCCAATCCATTAATTCCATCATTGGGGGTATAAAAATAGCCATCGATAGCTGAAAGATTAAGGTTGCCAATCGTATCTAAAGCACCATTGAATGGATTTATACTGTAAAGTAACTGATCAAGTAATTGACCAGAATTGATTTCTGGCATACCAACTGCATAAAAAACATCATTTACATTGTCATATTCTCCTGCAAAAAACTGATGGTTCGGGTAGCTAAAAATGTCGACAACAGTTCCTGTCGTTGGGTTGATACTCGATAGCATTGGAAGGGTAACGATATTTGAAAGGCCGTATAAGAGACAATCTGCAGATCTAATTCCCATAGCCGTCCAGTCTTTTCCGGTGTTTTCCTGAATAGAGTCGATACTTCCATCTAACGGATTGATGTAAAACAAAATGTCCTCATTGGAATGATCGTAGGCAAGAAGTCCGGAAGGTACAGTTGTTTTAGACGCCAGTGACACCTCCAAACCAATTAGCGAGGAACCGGAATTGTATTCATTTTGTGATGGGATATAAAGAGGATTTGCAACGGTATTGGAAGGTAAA
>JBIKYP010000114.1:0-5457 GCA_044355195.1 Crocinitomicaceae bacterium
ATTTTTATTATGTCATGACTAAAAAATCTATGAAACATGCTTCGGCAGATGTAGGATTAATTTTTACCTGTTACAATTTGCGCCGGATTTTCAATTTGATTGGCAAAAATCAGCTCAAAGCATACATGAAAGGGCTTGCTTCCATGTTTTTGATTTTAATCGGTTATTTTAAGCTCATTAGACGAATGTTTGGTATTAATTTTTTCGAAGGTACATTTTCAAAGTGGCGACACTTGGCTTCTTTAAATGGACTATAGTTGGGTAAAAAACAGCACGGATTTGAATCTAATGTGGCTTTTTAGACGAACTGACGTTATGTGCAACCCTAGAAAACCGCAATGTAAATTAAACCTTTCTATAAATTAAAAGTCTTAAATAAAAATAATATGAAAAAAATTATACTCGCCATCACATTTTTCACTGTATTTACTAACTCTGCATTTTCACAACTGGATAGTATTTTCGATCAAAGTATTTGGCGAACATTCCTTGTTCACCTTCCAATTAACTATAACTCAAATATTCAATATCCATTAGTTGTAAACTTACATGGACTGAATTCAAATGCAGCTCAACAACAAAACTATTCACTATTTGACAATGTTGCCGACACAGAAAATTTTATTGTTGTTTATCCAAATGCAAATTCTGGGTCGTGGGTAATAAATGGGACTAGCGATGTTGATTTTATTTCACATCTCATCGACACTGTAAGAAATAATTTTTCATGTAATAATTGTTTGTTTATAACTGGGATGTCTCAAGGTGGATTTCTAACTTATAAGCTGGCTTGTTCACTACCACAGTCAATTAAGGCAATTGCAGTCGTATCGGGTAATATGTCTCAAAATTTGCAAAATACTTGTGTTGTTTCAAGTGGCCTACCTATTATTCATTTTCACGGCACCGCAGACTCTTTAGTAAAATATAATGGAGTTGTTGGAATTCCTCCAGTTCCTAATACAATAAATTGGTGGGTAGCTCAGAATAATTGCAATACAACTCCAGTTTTTTCTTCCCCACCAAACATTAATCTTTTAGACGGTTCGACTGTTGAGAAATATAACTACAGTGGTGGTACAAATGGAAGCGAAATAAACTTTTATAAGATAATTAATGGCGGACACACTTGGCCTGGAGCATTATCTAGTTCACCTTTCGGGTTTACTAACTTAGATATAAATGCCAGTCAAATTATTGGAGATTTTTTCAGCCAATATTGTCCTGTGTCTGTTGGAATTTCTGAAAGTAATTTACTAAACTTATCCGTTTATCCAAATCCATTCTCAGACATCATAAATGTTGAAAATACTGATAAATTAAAGAGCTACCAACTTTATAACTCTATTGGACAAATAGTTTGGAAGGGCGAAAATATTGAAAATAATGATTTTACACACTTCCAAAATGGAATTTACTTCTTGAAGGTTTCGACACAAATGGGACAGCAAACTCTTAAATTAATTAAGCAATAGACAATGACAGAAAGAAGGGCAGCACATAACAGCACCTACCCAAAAGGCGGGGTTTCGTTTTCCAAAGACAGCTTTGTGGTTAATGGAAAATTAGTTTTTCAAATCAAGTTTTGTGGTCAAAATCCCGCCCTTCGGGTAGCTGTAAGCGCAACCAATACTGTTCTCGAAAAAACATTTGCAACCAATACCATGAATTGTTATATTTTCTCAAAATGATAGTTATGGCAAAGAACAAATCAATCTTAGTCGGAAATTACTTTGACAACTCAAATTCATTGAATTAATTTTTTTTCGATAATTTTCTTGACTATTTCCCATTCAGTTTTGAGTTCTGATAATTCCAACGCTAAGTCATCGTTCCAATTATCATTTGATTTGCTCTCTATTTTCAGCACAATATTGGCCATAAGACTGAAGCGCATATTACTTGATGAGCCCCAAAGTTTATGTGTTGCATGATGCAACTTTTCTTGATTCTTTTCCTTGCAAGCATTCTCTAATTCAAGTATTTGAGTTGGAATGTCTCTAAGTGCTAAGCCTATTACCTCTTTTATAATTGATAAATTGTCAAATAAACTTACAAATTCATCATAAGCCATATGTAAATCATTTTCAGATTTATCATTGAGAATTAACTCAGTCGTATGCTCTTTTTTTGTCAAATATTTATTGATCATTGCCTTAATTTTCTCTGGTACAAGTGGTTTGGTTAAAAAGTCATTCATGCCATTGGCGAAACATTTCTCCCGCTCTTCTTTAAGAGCTCCCGCTGTAAGCGCTATGATTGGGATGTTGTTGCCTGATAGCAATTCGATTTCTCTGATTTTTTTGGTTGCATTTATTCCGTCGAGTTCGGGCATGTGCACATCCATTAAAATCAAATCCGGACTCATTTTTTGGTATTTTTCAATCGCTTCAATTCCGTTTTTAGCTTCAATGATTTCAATATTGTAACCAAGCTCAGCAAGCATGGCCTTGATTAGAACCATGTTTAAAAACACATCTTCTGCGATTAATATTTTTACCCTTTCGTGAACATTAACCATTTGGGGGGCTTCAATAATTTCTTTCTCGAAGCTATTGGTGTCGTCTTGGCATAAATTGTTGAGATAATTAAATAAATCTTTGCTTTTTACTGGTTTGCTTAGACGAAAGCGAATGCCCAATTCTAAGCAATCTTTTTCAAGTTGAGGATTGTCTAAAGATGTGTCTAGCAGAATTATAGGCTGTTTCTCAATGCTTAGCTTCAGTTTGTTTTTAAGCAATCTTATTGTTTCTATCCCATTTATGTGGGGGATGTTGTAATCGCAAATAATTAGATCAAAAGGTTCGTATTGATCAATTACTTTGAGTGCATCGAAACCGCTATCACAACATTCAGATTGAATCTGCCATTGGTTTAGCATTTGTTTCATAATTTTACGATTATTTTCATTGTCGTCAATAATCAAACAGCGCTTAACACCTTTAATCTTAGTGGTATCTGGCTTATCTCCGGCTTCAAAACGAGTTGCAAGATCAAAATAGAAAACAGTTCCATCACCTACCGTACTTTTGATCTGGATGGTACTACCCATTTTTTCGGCAATCAATTGCGATATAACGAGTCCTAAGCCTGTACCACCAAACTTACGCGTGGTTGAGTTATCGGCCTGCGAAAAGGATTTAAAGAGCTTAGCCTGTTGTTCTTTATTGATGCCTATTCCAGTGTCTCTCGCCGAAATTGAGAGATTTCCATTATCGCCAACAAGTGCCTGGTAGCTTATTTTTAATTCTACTTCTCCCGCCAACGTAAACTTAACTGCATTGCCTAAAAGATTGGACAAAATCTGTTTCAAGCGAACGGCATCAACATGACCGAATCTGGGCATGGTGGGGTCAATGTTGAGCAATAACTCGATATCTTTTTCTGCTGCTGCGAATTTAACGATGTCAATACTGTCCTCAAATAATTGCACCATGTCTGACTTTATGATATCCAGATCTAACATTCCCGCCTCAATTTTGGAAAAATCAAGAATGTCATTGATGAGGCCCAAAAGGGCGTGTCCGGAAACATTGGCACTGTTTACATATTGCTGTTGAACTATAGAAAGCTGTGTTTTTTTAAGTAAGTCTGTAAATCCAATTACACTATTGAGGGGCGTACGAATTTCGTGGCTCATATTCGCGAGGAAATCCGATTTTGCCCTATTCGCTTTTTCTGCTGCTTCTCTGGCAGCAATTTGTGCTAATGTTTCTTTTTCTGCTGTTATATCCCAATTTGTTCCTATCATCCTAACGGCATTGCCTTCATTATCTCTTAAGACAGTTGCAAGAGCTTTTATATTTCTAATCGTACCATCGGCATATTGAACCCTAAACTCAGTATTAAAGTCCTTTTCGCCTTGAATTGCCTTTTGTATCTCTTCATTACTTCTTTGTTTATCGGGTTCATATACTCCATTCACCCAAGCCTCGTATGCGTTGGTAAAATCATCATTGTTCACTCCATATAGAGTAAACATTTGGTCATCCCAAGTGAGTTTATCCGATACAATATCCCAATCCCAAATTCCTATTCCTCCAGCTTTAACAGCAAGACTTAGACGCGCTTCGTTTACTTTAACTAATTCTTCTGCTTGCTTTAGGTTACTTATATCGGAGTGCGAACCGACAACTCTTATTGCTTCACCATTTGCATTTCTCTCAACTACTTTTCCTCTATTTAAAATCCATAAATATTTTCCTTGTTTATTTCTAAATCTATATTCATGGTTAAAAAAAACTGTTTGTCCTGATAAACTTTTAGAAATTTCAGCAAATGCAAATTCAATATCATCTGGATGAATTCTAGAACTCCATTCATAATCATTGTCGGTGAACTCTTCTGGTTTATAGCCTAACATTTCTATCCATCGGTTTGAATAAAAAGTCTTTTTCTCTTGCGGTCTCCAATCCCAAATTCCATCACCGCTACCTTCAATAGCAAATTGCCATCTTTCTTCATTGATCCTTATTTTCTCAGCAGCAAGTTTTTTTTCTGTAATGTCTTGTGCAATCCCTTTGATATGGGTTATGTCTCCTTTTGCATCAAGTTCAGCTTCTCCGTGAACCCACATGTAACCTTCGCTACCATCTTTACGGATTGTTTTTAGTTCCAGTTCATACGGGATTCCCTTTTCTTTGGTGAGTTTTAATGCAGCAGATAATTGCTCCCAACTTTCTGGAGTAAAGAGCTTCATGTGTTCGGTGTAGGGTGGTGGTGGAATTGTTGAATCGAAACCATACATTTTGTATAGCTCTTCTGTCCATAAAACCTCATTGGTTTTTAAATCAAGTTCCCAACTTCCTATGCCAGCAATTTTTTGAGTATAATTTAATAAAGCGATATTTTTGTCTATTGTGTGCTGCTTATTTACGTATTCTGTTATGTTCTGATGCGAGCCTAACATTCTATAAGGTCTGCCTTCATTGTCTCTGATAGCCAAACCCCGACATCTTATCCAAATTATAGATCCATTCTTGTGAGTATATCTTATGGTTTGATCGTATGGTATTTCAGGATTTTCACAATGTTTAATGAAGAGTTCAGTAGCGATTTTCAAATCATTAGAATTTATGATATCCTGCCAAGCAGAAGGCTTGTGTGGCATCAATTTGTAATCATACCCTAAAACGGACCAAAACTTTGGACTCATCCATTCCTCTTCAGGATTGTTCAAATCCCAATACCAAATGCCATCTAAGGATGATTCCTGAATAAAATCAAAGATAGTATTGTCTGATTTTACTAATTCATAGAGTTCATTCTTAAGATAATGGTTGTCTTTCATGGATAGTTTTTTGTAATTATAATCTTCACAAATATAAAATTATAATACTCCCCAAATCCAGACCAGGAATGGCATAAAATTAAGTTAATATTTGATCTGTTAACTGGCAAGAGAATGATCATTAAAAATAGTTTGAGCTGCATTAGGTTTTAGACCGGTCGTTTGGT
>JBIKYP010000051.1:0-17590 GCA_044355195.1 Crocinitomicaceae bacterium
GCCTTTTTGAAAAATGCACCCGAAACAAAACAGGACGCTTTATTGAGCGTTCGGAACACATGGATTTAATTGATGCCAACAAAAAAAGAGTACAACAAAACATGGATATCTATCGAAAACGCCAGGCAATCGTTGAACATCCATTTTAAGTTCAATAGACGAATGGTTGGTATTAATTTTTTCGAAGGCACATTTTCAAAGTGGCGACACTTGGCTTCTTTAAATGGACTATATTTGGGTAAATAACAGTTCGGATTTCAATCTAAAGTGGGTTTTTAGACGAACTGTCGTTACCAGCAAGCCGAAAAAATCAATCAACAAAATGCAAAGTATAACAGAAGAAATAAAAGAAAATCTAAAAGCAACTGTAGCTCGATTCATAGAACCGACAATAGGTGAAGAATGCCCTAAAAATCTTTGTTTCTGTGCATGTTTTCCCTTGCTATTGTTTTTGAAAATGAACAACATACATTGTTCATTGACAGGTGGAGACTATAACGGCATACGACACTTTTGGCTTACAGTAAATGGGTACGACAATATCATTATTGACCCTACAATAAGACAATTTAAACCGCAAGTTGAACCTATTTATATTGGTTCAATGACAAGCGATTACACTCCGGACACTACCTCATTTAATGAAACATTTTCATGGGCATTTAAATTTTGGGCTGAACCAATATTAGATAGACCAAGATCCCATCAAGAAAAACCTAAATGGGTTGAAGAAAGAACCAATTTCTATAACGTTAAGTTTGCAATGATGCTAAATCAAGAAATCTTTCAAAAAAATCCTGAAACAATTACTATGTATCAAAATAGACTTTGTAAGTTATATTTTAGGACGATATTAAAATTCTTAAAATTAAAAACACAAAACGACCAAGATTATATTAGAAATTTACGAGCGACACTTCCACAAAGTTTTGAAAATTTATTAAACCTAACTAATATGGCCAACTGCTAACAGCCGCCGTTTTTTCAATGGCGGCTGTGCGCGAAACGTTAGCAGATCCCCAACCCACAATCTGTAACCAAACTTTGTGTATTGAATTATTTGTAATAACTTTGTAATTACATAAAAAATAAGTCATGGAAGTTTCAATAATTAAAATAGGAAATTCAAAAGGTTTTCGATTAACCAAAACAATTCTTGAGAGGTACAACATCACCGACAAAATAGAATTGATCCTTGAAAAAGGACAAATCATTTTGCGTCCAATTTCTGAACCACGCAAAGGTTGGGACAAAGCATTCCAAAAGATGCATGAAAATGGAGATGATCATCTTCTAATGAATGATGTTTTTGAAGATGAAAACTTTGACGAATGGAAGTAAAACAATATCAAATAGTTTTGGTTAATCTTGACCCAACCTTAGGTAGTGAGATTCAAAAAACAAGACCGTGTGTTATTGTTTCACCGAATGAAATGAATGACAATCTAAGAACTGTTGTTATCGCACCCATGACTTCTACGAGTAGAAAATATCCAACTAGAGTAAAAGTTAAACACAATAGTCAAGAAGGTTGGGTCGTAATTGATCAAATAAGAACAATCGACAAAATTCGTATTGTAAAAAAGTTTGGTTCGCTTACAGAAAAGGAAATACGCGAATGTAAACGTGTGATCCGAGAAACGTTCGTTGACTAATGGGCTAGGCGTGGGAACGCTAAAAGCAATAAAAATAAACTCCTAATTGAATGCGTTACCAATTTTTGGTATATTTAATTCATAATGGAATAAGTCATGGGTAAAAACACATCTATTTCTCTTGGAAATCACTTTGAGCAATTCATCAATAATGAAATTAAGTCAGGTCGCTATGGATCAGTAAGCGAGGTTATTCGTACTGCACTGCGTCTGCTAGAAAGTGAAGAAAGAAAATTAAACGAATTACGTAATGGCCTTATAGTTGGTGAAGAAAGTGGATGGGTTGAAGATTTTAGTCCGGAAGAACATTTAAAATCACTCCAGAACAGATATAAATGAAGAGGCTGGAACTTAAAATTAGTTCTGAAGCATTTTCAGATCTAGAAAAGATCTGGGTTTACACTTTAAAAAAGTGGTCTATATCATGCAGACAGATACTACATGCTCATTATTGATGAGATCGAATTTCTAAGATCGAATTATTACACAGGAAAATCAGCTGAATACATAAGGCCTAGATATAGAGTGTCTTTTGTGAAGTCTCACATCATTTTTTATAAAATTGAAGACGAGCATAAATTGGAAGTAATAAGGATTCTTCATCAAAGCATGAATATTGAAGATTGGTTAAAATGATCCGCTTATAACAACAAGCGAGCTCCTGCCCTGTTCTTGCCTTGGCAAAACGAAAAGTGTAACAAGATCAAGTTTCAATTTCAGAAAACGATCTTGAGAAAAGTGGGCCATTCGTATTTTATCTGTGAACATGAAAACTAGGAAGAAGTAGCGTTATACATTAATGAATGGATTTTAAATTTAAAATAAAAGGTGTAAAAATATGAAAATCAAAATTTAACGTATGCCGGTTTGCGAATAATTAGATATATAATCATACTTAGAATTGCGGCAAAATAGCACCATACAGAAATAATGGCATTTTGAAAAAAGAGAACGGATAGTGAAAATGAAGTAAGAATGGCAAAGCCGAAAGCTATCATCCCGGGCATGCTTGAAAGAAAGGATGGTACAGCAGTTGCCAAAAAATAGAGTGCGCCATTATTGAACAGCTTTACTTGTCCACCATAAGGTAAGTAAACCATGTGTTTATGAACAGGCATAATTTTAATTGGAAATCCGCTAATTTGATAGCCTAAATATGAACCCACAACCAGTCCGACGCACATTAGTACACCAAGAATATAGCGACGAATAAGATTTTTTTCCATGAGCCAGATGGAAAAGGGAACAAACATCGGCCAAAAGGATTGAGCCAGAATAAGATACATATAACCAAAGGTTTGTCGAAAAGGAGCCATTCCGTGATAGCGAAATGATAACCAAACCATGCCTTCGCAGAATTGTTGAAAGCTGAAAAAAAACGGTATCAAAGCAAGCGGGATAACCCGAATTTCCGTTACTTTATTCACTGAAACAATACCGGTAACAGCTAATACAGTACTTGCGGTGAAACTTGCCGTGGCAGAAAAGCACATCTTTTTTCTGCAAGTGTAGCACTTACGGTAATGGTTATTGCTGACGTAAGTCAACTTTAAAAAGATCATTTCTTTGGTAATTCGCTGAAATGCTCGAACTTATCTTTAATAAAGGTGATTAGCTCCATTTCCGTTGCCGTTTTCAGGAAATCATCTGACACATTGAGAAAAAAGATAAAGTCATCAAATTCATCTTCATTTAGTGTGATAATATCGTAGGCAACATAGAGTCGAAGTAATTCTCTTACAATTTTGCGTTGATCGTCCTTGTATTGTTGTTCAGCAATCCAACGTTTGTGTTGTTCTTTCCTAGAAAACGCCTGATAAATAGCCGTAATTGGACTCTGCATCACTTCCAATCCTGTAACCATGCGTGTTTCTCGCAAGGCTAGTGCTTCACGTTCTTCACGAATCTCTTCCAAAGATTTAAGTGGTTTTACTTTGATTTCTTTAATCTCTTTGGGTTTTGGATCGATTACAAAGCGCTTTTTAAATTGACAATTAGTGTCAGGAACCACCACGACCAACTTTGGTACATATTCTTTCACAGAAATAATAACTGTATCTCCGGAAGCCACGTAAATTGAAAACCAACCATTGGGTTGGCCAAAAACACCCTGACCAGTCCGTTTATTAATTAACATGAGATTGTAAAATGATTGCGGACGGATCGTGTCAACTACCTTTCCATTAAATAATATCTTATCGCACAACTGGGCATGCGTGAAGAAATTTGAAATAAGAAAACTTAAGATGAGCGCTTGTTTCATTATGGAAAAATAACAAAAATTCAATTAAATAATTCGATCATTAATTTACATTTGTAATGTTTACATTTGTTATCTAAAGAGAGTAAGGGAAAAAGAATTGCTACCAACTCTGAAAAAGTGAAATAAATCAACTTTAAATGAAGTCCGGATTGTAAACAAAGAAAATCCTGTCAATTTTCTAACTTTGAAAAAATGAAACGCGTAGTTGTCGGTTTGTCCGGAGGGGTTGACTCAAGTGTGGCAGCATATCTTCTTAAGGAACAGGGGTATGAGGTTGTTGGCATGTTTATGCGCAACTGGCACGACGTAAGTGTTACCCTTTCAGATGAATGTCCTTGGATTGATGACTCCAACGACGCCTTGCTTGTTGCACAACATTTAAACATCCCATTTCAGGTAATCGATTTGAGTGCCGAATACAAAGAACGCATCGTGGATTACATGTTTCGTGAATACGAAGCCGGTCGCACGCCCAACCCTGATGTGCTTTGTAACCGTGAAATCAAGTTTGATGTCTTCCTTAAAGCGGCTATTGAACTGGGCGCCGATTTCGTTGCTACGGGGCATTACTGCCAACGAGTGGATCATAGCGATGAATCTGTTGGTTTGGTTTCAGGAAAAGACCCTTCCAAGGATCAGTCCTACTTCTTATGTCAGCTAAACCAGGAGCAACTGAGTAAAGCGCTCTTCCCCGTCGGTGGGTTACTCAAGTCTGAAGTGAGAAAGATTGCTCTGGAGCAAGGGTTGTTGACAGCAGAGAAAAAAGACTCTCAGGGCTTGTGTTTTGTCGGGAAGATCAGTCTGCCAAAATTCTTACAGCAGCAATTAGCACCAAAAAAGGGAGATGTGATTGAAATTCCTGCTAATATCAAGCAATTAAAGGCTTACCATGATATTCTACCTGTCCCGGAAAATGTCGAACTGCTGTCGAAGCCTTTTAGCTTTCAACCATCAGACGGACAAAAAGTAACGGAACATCAGGGAGCCCATTACTACACGGTAGGTCAGCGTAAAGGATTGCATATTGGCGGTAGACCGGAAGCTTCGTTCGTATTGACAGTTGATACTCAAGAAAATATAGTGTATTCAGGCTTAAATGACCAGCATCCTGGATTAAACAGATGGGCTTTGCAAATCCTTCCAGCTGACATTCATTGGGTGAATCCATTGTATAAAATCGATTTGAAAGAAAGTCTGGAATGTGAAGTTCGTGTGCGTTACAGGCAAGCACTTCAACAAGCAACAATCATTTTAAAATCAAGCGGTTTGTACATCTTGTTTAAAGAGAAACAACGTGGGATTACCCCTGGTCAGTTTGCGGCATGGTACATCAGTAATGAACTTGTGGGATCAGGCGTTATTCATTGTTAGGAAAGAACTCTTTGAACGAACCATCTGAATAAATCTCCACTAACTTAACGGGCTTTTTTTGAGTAAAACCGGGTTTTGCAACCTCTTTCGATTTGGCTTGCAAGATTTCATCAAGTTTGGACTCCTCTTCGTTGATTTGACCACAAATGAGCCATTTGGCATTTACCTTAGGAAAATGCTGTAAGGTCTTCTCTAAAAAATCCAGACTTGGCTTATTTCTGCCGGATAGAATATGGCTCATGTTTGAACGTTGCACCCCTATTTTATCTGCAAATGCCGATGCGCTAAGGTTGTGCATTTTCAATACCATTTGTAGGCGTTCCTGAATTGTCATTTGTAAACTTATTAAGCGGTGATAAATTTACGAAATATGTTTACAATAATAAACATATTAATTAGGCAGAAACAAAAAAAGGGAGCCTATGCTCCCTCCTATTTATTGAAAATCATTTTATTAATTCAAGCTAATCGAATGAAAAATTGAACTACTTTTTGTGTGTTGAATTTGTTCGGAATGACGGATTGAATCCATCAGATGAGCTACCTCAAAAATATTAAGTTTACTCTTCGTGCCTTGAAGTCTGTGTTGAGACAATTTGTACTGGGCGGCTTTTACAGTGTTGGTTATCATCGTATTTGCTTTAAGTATCATTTCTGTTAATTCTGACTGCGTTTACGACCACATGTCCTGAAGGTTACAGAATGTATACAACTAAAACAAAAAATGATACTTGAAAGTTAATCATGCACTTTTCAATAAATAAATTAAATAATTGATAAACAGATATTTAAATTGATATTTTTGAAATAACAAGAGTAAATTATTACGGTCGAAACTATAGCTGTAAACTATCTTATCTCGCTTACTTTCTAATCAATGGATAGATCAACTCTTCGAGTCCGTTCATCTTGATTTCGTGCATCTGTTGTAACTGTACACCTAGTTTCCCGGCCGGAAATCCTTTTTGCCTTAACCACACGTAATACGGTTCAGGGATATGTACCAGCAGTTGCCCTTTGTATTTTCCATAGGGCATGCGCATATTTGCCATTTTGACCAGCTCTTCGTTTGGCCCCACTCTATTTAACAATAAGCTTATCCCCTATTCGGTATTCTTTTTAATGTCTCTTGCAAGTACGTCCAGAATTTTTGAACAGAAGAGATTTGTACTTTTTCGTCAGGCGAATGTGCCGCACGAATATTTGGTCCAAACGAGATCATGTCTACTCCGGGTAAATGCTTCCCTAAGATTCCGCATTCCAATCCTGCATGACACGCCTTGATATTCGGTTCTTCTTTGTACATTTCCCTGTA
This sequence comes from Crocinitomicaceae bacterium, assembly GCA_044355195.1. Taxonomy (GTDB): domain Bacteria; phylum Bacteroidota; class Bacteroidia; order Flavobacteriales_D; family Crocinitomicaceae; genus M0103. The sequence goes on from JBIKYP010000051.1 coordinate 6,605, forward strand.
AAGTTCCGCCATTAAATTTAGGATTACTGAATCCGTATTAGGCTGCCAACCGGGATAATCACCTGATTGAACTACTGAACAGCCGACAGCTTCAAATGCGCATCGCACGGCATTTGCCACGTCTCCCTTGGTCGATTCCACACTACTTCGCTGAAGAGACTGTGTAGTAAATGATCCATCTGTGATATTTACGCGTGCCAAACTCGTTGATGCCTCAACCAGACCTATAAAATCTGAGCTCATGCGAAATACTCCGTTAGGTACGGCATATAAACAATTGAGGATCTTCTCCATGTCGCTATATTCAACAGCTTTTTCCGAAGTCAATTCCATAGACGATATTTCGATCTTGAAATGCGGTTCAATACTTTTGTATTCATCACGAAGGATTGCAGAAACGTGCTCAATATGTGCTTTTACCGAACCTATAGCATCTTTTGAAACGGCTAGAACAATTGTTGCTTCGCGCGGGATCGCATTGCGTAAACTCCCCCCATCAAAAGAGATCAGTTGATAATCAGATACGGAAAGCAAATGGTAAAGAATCCTCACAATGAGTTTGTTTGCATTACCTCTTCCCTTGTCGATGTCCATTCCCGAGTGACCGCCAAGTAATCCGGAAAGCGAAATCTTTAAACCTGTTGAATTTTCACTAATACGGACAGTTTCGTAAGTAAAGCTGGTATTTGTATCAATCCCTCCTGCACAACCGATTGACAATTCATCGTCATCTTCCGTATCGAGATTCAATAAGATCTTACCGCTAAAATTCCCGCCTTCCAGCTTCATCGCTCCAGTCATGCCGGTCTCTTCATCTATCGTAAATAAGCATTCCAGGGCAGGATGCGGAATATCTTCAGAAGATAACAAGGCCATTATTGCTGCTACACCTATTCCATTGTCTGCTCCCAGAGTTGTGCCATTGGCCTTTATCCAGTCACCCTCAATAACCATTTCAATTCCTTGCGTTTCGAAATCGAATGTGGTACCGGCATTTTTCTGATGCACCATATCGAGATGTGACTGAAGAATAACGGTTTGCTTGTTCTCCATTCCGGGTGTAGCAGGCTTTTTAATAATGACATTCTGAATAGCATCGGTCTTTGTTTCCAACCCTAGGTTTTTACCAAAATCCAGCATAAACTGAATAATTCGTTCTTCTTTTTTCGACGGACGAGGAACCGCATTTAAGTCTGCAAAATGGTTCCATAGGGCATTGGGGGATAAGGTTCTGATACTCATAAAAACATTTTTTATCTATTTCTCTTTCCGAAACTCAACGATACGCTCCAGATACATTTGTTCCACTTTTTTTCGCGCCCAGGGTGTTCTCCGCAGAAAAACCAGACTGCTCTTTACACTCGGATCGTTCTTAAAACAATTGATAGGAACAAGATAAGCCATATGTTCCCAGCCTAGTTCTTCATGCAACTCGACCAGCATTTGCTCCAATGTAATACCATGCAACGGATCCATTTATTTCACGTTATTTCACGAGTTTGCGGTACTTGATGCGCTTCGGACCGCTGTCACCATTGCGCTTTCTACGATTTTCTTCATATTCGGTATAGGAGCCCTCAAACCAATATACTTGTGAATCTCCTTCAAAAGCCAGAATGTGGGTACAGATGCGATCTAGAAACCAACGGTCGTGGGAAATCACCACCGCACAACCGGCAAAATTCTGTATTCCTTCTTCCAGTGCACGAAGCGTATTTACGTCAATATCGTTCGTTGGTTCATCCAACAAGAGCACGTTCGCTTCCGTTTTTAACGTCATCGCCAAATGCAGACGGTTACGTTCCCCACCGGATAGGATACCTACCTTTTTGTTCTGGTCCGCACCATTGAAATTGAATTTGGATAAATAGGCCCTAGAATTAATCTTTTGATTACCTAACTCAACGTATTCTAGTCCGTTAGATACCACTTCAAATACAGATTTGTCGGGATGAATGTCTTTGTGCGTCTGATCTACATAACCAATTTTAACCGTTTCACCCACACTGAAAGAACCACCATCAGCTTGTAATTCATTCATGATCATTTTAAAGATGGTCGTCTTACCTGCTCCGTTCGGACCGATTACTCCAACAATTCCCGCAGGCGGCAATTTGAAATTAAGGTCGTCATACAGCAATTTATCTCCGAATGATTTCGCAACATGCTCGGCGTCAATCACATTATTTCCTAAACGCGGTCCGTTCGGAATAGGAATCTCCAACATAGCCTCCTTATCCTTCAAATCTTCCGCCAACATCTTGTCGTAATTTGCCAGACGGGCTTTGTTTTTTGCGTGACGCCCTTTTGGATTCATTCTCACCCATTCCAGCTCACGCACAAGCATTTTCTGTCTTTTTGATTCCGATTTCTCTTCTTCTTTCAATCGATTTCCCTTCTGCTCCAGCCATGAGGTATAATTTCCTTTCCACGGAATACCTTCTCCACGGTCAAGTTCCAGGATCCACCCGGCTACGTTATCTAAGAAGTAACGGTCGTGAGTCACAGCAATCACAGTTCCATTGTATTGCTGCAAGTGTTGTTCTAACCATTCAATGGATTCGGCATCAAGGTGATTGGTAGGCTCATCCAACAATAGGATATCCGGATTTTGAAGCAGTAAGCGACATAAAGCCACACGTCTTTTTTCTCCTCCCGAAAGCGTGGAGATCAACTGATCATCCGGCGGACAACGCAATGCATCCATCGCACGATCCAGTTTGGTATCTAACTCCCAGGCATCCAACGCATCAATCTTATCCTGAACTACTCCTTGACGGGCTATGAGTTTATCCATTTTATCCGGATCGTTCAAGACTTCCTCATCCATGAACGCATTGTTGATTTCTTCGTATTCTTTCAATACATCCACGATCTCTTGCGCACCTTCCATCACCACTTCTTTGACCGTTTTATTTAAATCCAGCTCGGGTTCCTGAGGAAGATAACCAACGGTATATCCCGGAGAAAACACCACGTCTCCCTGATATGATTTATCTAATCCGGCAATGATCTTCATGACGGTCGATTTTCCTGAACCGTTCAAACCAATAATACCTATCTTGGCTCCATAGAAGAAGGACAGGTAAATGTCCTTAATGATTTGCTTTCCTTGTGGTGTTACTTTGGAAACACCTACCATTGAAAAAATGATCTTTTTATCGTCAGACATAGTTGAAATTTGGATCACAAAGGTACCATTTATTCGATTTTATCATTCAATGAAATGTCTTAGACAATCCAACGTAATCCAAATCAGTTTTGGCGTTTACTACTTTACCTTACTCATCTATTTCGATTCTTAATCGTTGAACAAGTTGCCGATTGTAGGTTTCGATAAGGTATTTCAGGTAATTCGGTGTGCTTTTGGAAATGCACTTGGTATAATGCTTCAGGCGGTGTTCGATATGTTCCTGAAGCAATTGAACAAGTTGCAGTGCTTGGTATACATCCTTGCTGGCTGATTTGATGACCGAAAAATGGTTTTCCATGGATAACTGCACAGCTTCCTTTCCTTTTTTACCGGTATCGATACATTCGTAATAAGCTTCACTCATGCTGAATGCTTCCAGTTTGGAAGTATCCATGATGTCGTCATAGTTCTTCGGAAATTCATATTCCACCTCAAACTCAAGATCATCTGATTCAGATAGTCGCGACTCCAAAAAACGATCGGGAAAGCGAAATGCATCCTGCCAGTTCAAGTAATCCTGCCAGAAACCAAAACGACGTACATTATTACCCAGATCGATCACTTTGAAGCGATCTTTTTCAGGAAGTTTGCGCGATCCTCGGCCAATCATCTGATGGTATAGTGTCAATGAGCGTGTAGCGCGATTGAGGATGATTGTCTGAACAGTGGGTTCATCAAATCCTGTAGTGAGAATTCCCACAGAAGTGAGCACGGCATCCTTTGTTTCCTTGAACCAACGGAGAACATTCTTTCTTTCTTTATCACTGAAGGTAGAATCCAGATGGCGAACAGGATAGCCTCTATCTTTAAACGTTTCTTCCACTCGAAGAGAGGTGTCGATTCCTGCATTGAATATCAAGGTTTTATCCCCCACTGCAATTTCTTCGTAAGCAAAAAGAAGCTTCTCCTGCATGAAATAATTACCATAAACTACATCAGAGCTGTTTACGGTAAAGTCTCCATTTGAACCGATTTTCAGACCGTGAAGGTTAACGTCGTATGTATAAGTATCAGCGTCGGCAAGAAATCCTCCTTCAATAAGGGAAGCTATGCTTTCTCCTACAATAAGTTTTTGGTAGTTGTCGTTGAGCGGAAGAGTTCGATTGGAACTCAACGGAGTGGCGGTTACCCCTAAGATATTTCCTTCACGATAAAATTGAAATATTTTCCTGAAACTGTTGTAGTGTGCCTCGTCGACAATAACTAATCCGACACCCTTTATAAAGTGTTCATTATCGTTTAATCGGTTGTTTAATGTTTCGACCATCGCTGTAAAACACATGAACTGGTCCTGATCAGGGATATTTTTTACCTCACTGCTGATCACTTTGTTGGACACCCCAAGTGTTTCTAATTGACGCGAGGTTTGTACTGACAACTCAATTCGGTGAGTCAATATGAGCACCTTCTCCCCTGTTTTTTCGATGAATCGTTTGGCAATCTCCGAAAAGATTACGGTTTTTCCTCCTCCTGTCGGAAGCTGAAAAAGTAAATTGAATCGTTTTCCGTTTGTCTCGAGTTCTTCAATGATTTTAAGAACTGTTCTCTCCTGAAAAGGATACAATTCTTTGGCGCAATAAAGCTCTACATCAATCATGAAGTCAATTCAAAAAAAGGGGTACAAAAATAGGTTTTTTAAATGGTTCCGCAATGGGTGTTAAGATTTAACATTAGGTTCACGGCTCAAAATCATTCCGTTAATTTATTTTCAAACAAAACCTCTAAATGTTTCGACCATCGGTCTCTCGTATTACGTAGTTAAAATTATTTTTGCAACAACCTTTTATAAATAATGTACAATGAGCGCTATCGAAACTCTTGAATGCCTGATTATCGGATCCGGCCCTGCCGGCTATACAGCTGCCATCTATGCGGCGCGTGCAGACATGAAGCCTGTTCTGTATCAGGGAATGCAACCCGGCGGACAACTAACAACAACGAACGAAGTAGAAAACTTCCCCGGGTATCCTGAAGGTGTTACCGGTCCGGAAATGATGGTTCAACTGGAAGCGCAAGCAAAGCGCTTTGAAACAGATATTCGTTTTGGATTCATTAACAAAGTAGATTTCACCGGTCCTGTTCACAAATGCTGGACAGAAGATGGAAAAGAAATTCATGCCAAGACTGTTATCATATCAACAGGAGCCTCTGCCAAATACTTAGGACTGCCTAGTGAACAGAAATATTTACAATTAGGCGGGGGAGTATCCGCTTGTGCTGTGTGTGATGGATTCTTCTACCGCGGACAAGAGACCGTCATCGTAGGCGCCGGAGACTCCGCCTGTGAAGAAGCACATTACCTGTCAAAACTCTGTAAAAAAGTGACCATGTTGGTCCGAAAGGATGAATTTAGAGCATCGAAGATTATGGCAGAGCGGGTAAAGAAAACTCCCAACATCGAGATTCTTTTCAATACGGAGACCGAGGAAGTTTTAGGTGATGGAAATGTGGTAACCGGTGTAAGGGTAAAAAACAGCAAGACGGGTGAAGAAAAAACAATTTCTTGTACCGGATTCTTTGTAGCAATTGGACATCAACCCAACACTGCGATTTTTAAAGATTACATTGATCTTGATGAAACAGGCTACATCAAATATGCGCAGCCGGGAACCTCGAAAACGAATGTGCCCGGAGTATTTGTAGCAGGAGATGCAGCTGATAAAACCTATCGTCAGGCAATTACCGCTGCAGGAACAGGATGTATGGCAGCTTTGGATGCCGAACGTTATTTGGCAGCGTTAGGGCATTAATTATTTACCGCACCTTATCCTCTAGCATAGGAACGAATTTGAATGTGCCGAATTCCTCCTGTTCAAACTTACTTTCGCTCACTTTAACAATGCGTTTCATAGTCTGTTCTTTTCCTTCACCCACAGGGATAACCATGATGCCCCCTACTTTCAGTTGTTCAAGTAATGCTTGCGGAATTTCAGTTGCTCCACATGTAACAATAATTTTGTCAAACGGCCCATAACCTGGAATACCTTTGTAACCGTCGCCAAAGACAAGGCGCGGAGTAAACTTTAAATAGGAGGTAATTTGCTTGGCTTTCATATAAAGTTCTTTTTGACGTTCAACTGAAAATACCTTTGCTCCCATCTGACAGAGAATCGACGTCTGAAATCCTGAGCCCGTGCCAATCTCCAATATTTTTTCTCCCCTTTTTAATTCTAATAATTGCGTTTGAAAAGCAACTGTTACTGGGTGAGAAATGGTTTGTCCTGCCCCAATTTGAAATGCCATGTTGCTATATGCCTGCTCAGCAAATACGAGGTCTAGGAAAAAATGTCTGGGTACCTTATGAAATGCCTCAAAAATGGCCTCATTGGTTATACGCTCATCCTGTCGCAATAAGGCAACCAACTGCTTCCGCATCCCCATAAATTTGTACGAGTCCTGCATTCTGCAAAATTAGTATTTAAAGGATTTTAATTGGTTGTTAGTTTCGAACATCAAGATGTTAAATGAACAATTAAATCGATAATAAACTTTGGACGAATAGCTGATTCCAATGCGTTCACTTTCGTATATTTGAACCACTTTATTATCTATTATGGCTATTCCGAAAAAGGAACTGGAATTCAATATAAATGATGACCAGATGCGACTTAAGATCGCAGCGTTGGAACGAGAACTCAACAAGATTTCTGAAGGAGGTGGAAAGAAACGCATTGAAAAATTGCACGAAAGTGGTAAGCTCTCGGCCAGAGAGCGGATAGATTTACTTCTTGATCCTAACTCGCCGCGATTTGAGATTGGGGCACTCGCGGCATATGGTATGTACATGGAACACGGTGGATGTCCTGCTGCCGGTGTTGTTGTCGTGATCGGCTATGTTTCCGGAAAGCAATGTATTGTTGTAGCTAATGATGCCACAGTTAAAGCCGGCGCCTGGTTCCCGATGACAGGAAAAAAGAATCTGCGAGCTCAAGAAATAGCGATGGAAAACAAATTGCCCATCATTTATTTGGTAGACTCTGCCGGAGTTTATCTCCCGATGCAGGACGAAATTTTTCCGGACAAAGAACATTTTGGTCGCATTTTTAGAAATAATGCCGTTATGAGTTCGATGGGAATTGTACAGATTGCTGCCGTGATGGGAAGCTGCGTTGCCGGAGGCGCCTACTTACCGATTATGTCTGATGAGTCATTAATTGTGGATAAAACCGGAACGATCTTTTTGGCCGGTTCCTACCTTGTTAAAGCAGCAATCGGTGAAACGATTGATAATGAAACTCTCGGTGGAGCAACAACCCATACGGAACTATCCGGTGTTTGCGACTACAAGGCGCCTAACGATGAAGAATGTCTGAAAAGAATCCGTGAATTGGTGGACAAGATCGGACAAACAGAAACGGCAGGATTCGACCGAAAGGAATCGATCCTTCCAAAAGAAGATATGAAAGGAGTTTACGGTATTTTACCCCAGGATCGCTCAAAGCCTTATGACACTAAAGCTATATTATGCTGTTTGACAGATAATTCTGAATACACAGAGTATAAAGCTGACTATGGGAAATCCATTGTATGTGCGTATGCCCGAATTGATGGTTGGGCGGTAGGAATTGTAGCCAATCAGCGCGAGATCATCAAAAGCGGAAAAGGTGAAATGCAATTTGGAGGCGTTATTTATTCTGACTCTGCAGATAAAGCAGCTCGTTTCATAATGAACTGTAATCAAAAGAATATTCCGCTGGTGTTTCTGCAGGATGTTACCGGGTTCATGGTTGGTTCAAAAAGTGAACATGGCGGAATCATCAAGGATGGTGCGAAATTGGTGAATGCAATGTCTAATTCGGTCGTACCAAAATTCACTGTGGTTGTTGGAAACTCCTATGGTGCAGGTAATTACGCCATGTGTGGTAAAGCCTATGATCCCCGTTTGATTGTCGGGTGGCCAACCGCAGAAATTGCTGTGATGAGTGGTGCTTCTGCTGCAAAAGTTTTACTTCAGATTGAAGTGGCATCAATGAAAGCGAAAGGAGAAGAAATCACACCTGAACGGGAGAGAGAATTATATGATACGATTAAGGGTCGCTACGACGAACAAATATCTCCTTATTATGCTGCCGGCAGGCTTTGGATCGATGCAATCATTGATCCAGCCAAAACCCGTGAAGTTATTTCCTTAGGTATTGAAATGGCGAATCATAAAAAAGCAGAGAAAACCTACAATGTTGGTGTAATACAGACATAAAACAAGTAAATTAAACGTATGCTCGATCAGGTTGCAATCGGAAAAACTTAACCTAATATAGACCAATCATCAACTAATTCCTATTTAAATTCTAATCAAATGAACATTCCACAATTTTATTTGGGGATCATTGTCTTGATTTCATTATCTTCCTGTAAATCAAACGAAGAAATAGCTCAGATTGAAAGCTTTGCGCCAAGTGAAAAACCTGTTTCGATAGAACTAAAAAGTGTCGATTTCGACTACCTTAACAAGGGAGTTCGTCCTGAAGACGATTTCTTTGAATTTTCAAACGGAACATGGCTTAAGAACAATCCGATTCCTGCATCCGAATCACGTTGGGGAAGCTTCAACGAATTAGAAAACAGCAACAAGAAAAAATTGACGGTTATTCTTGACTCTCTCAAACAAAGCAACAATACTTCTAAAGGTTCGGAATCATACATCTTGGGAAGGTATTACGGGGCGTATATTGACATGGAAAAACGAAATTCACTTGACATATCCCCGATTCAAACTGAATTAGATAGACTGAAAAATATGAGTTCAAAATCTGATATCGTAGACGTCCTTGCAGAACAGCATCGTCAAGGTATAGCAAGTCTTTTTAGTTTTGGTGTGGGTCAGGATCTCAAGAAAGTAGATCGTCACATCAGCTATCTCTCTCAAAGTGGAATTGGACTTCCAAACAGGGATTATTATTTAGATGAAAATAAGAAAGATATCTTGTTTAAGTATAGCAATCATGTAGTTAGCATGTTTAAGTTACTGGGTTATACAGATGAAAATGCCCAAGCCGTAGCCGCCAATGTTATTCATTTTGAATCGGAATTGGCCAAAGCTATGATGACCCCGGCTGAATTAAGAGAACCTGAGAAAACGTACAACAAAAAATCCTTACAAGAAGCTAATTTATTGTTCGGGAAATTTGATTTTGAATCTTATTTGCTTGCTTTAGAAAGTAGCTCTTTTGATTCGCTTATCGTAACACAACCGGTTTTCATTCAAAAAGTAAGCGAACTCTTTGATAAAGAACAAATGACTATCTGGAAGGACTACTTAACATGGAAAACGTTGCGGCATTATGCAGGTGCGCTATCTGAACGGTTCGTGAGTGAAAACTTTAATTTCTATGGTAAGGTTCTTACCGGAAAGAGCGAGATGAAACCCATCAAGGAAAGGGCAATTGACGATATTACAGGAAGGGAGTTTGGAGAGTTATTGGGAAAGGTATTCGTAGAAAAACACTTCTCTGAACAAGCCAAGCAAAGAGTTAATCTGATGGTTGATCATCTTCTCTTTGTTTTCAATCAGCGAATAAAATCGTTGGACTGGATGTCGAACGACACAAAAAATGAAGCACTGCACAAACTGAGTTCAATTGGTCGTAAACTTGGTTTCCCTGATAAATGGGAAGATTTTTCAGGACTCGAATTTTCCACAGATAATTATATCGCAAATTTGAAAGTTGCGAGTCGGTTTAGTGTGAAAAAGGAATTATCTAAACTTAAGAAACCTATTGATAAAGATAAGTGGGGCATGCCTGCCCACGTTGTAAATGCCTATTATCATGCGCTGTTAAATGAGATTGCTTTTCCAGCCGGGATTATGCAACCTCCTTTTTTTGATGTTTCATCCGAAGATGCGGTAAACTATGGGCGGATTGGAATGGTGATAGGACACGAATTTACGCATGGGTTCGATGATAAAGGATCTAAGTTTGCTGCGGATGGTAGCTTTAGAAATTGGTGGAGTGAATCGGATAGGATACGATTTGAGGAAAAGACGACGACGCTCGGTGAAACATTCTCTGCCTTCTGCCCTATTGAAGGACATTGCATAAACCCTCAGTTAACTATGGGTGAAAATATTGCGGATCTGGGCGGACTCACCATGGCATATTATGCCTACAAATTAACCGACGAATACAAGTCGGGAATAATTTGCAATGGATTTACACCTGCACAGCGATTTTTTATTGCCTATGCTCAACTTTGGAAGATCAAATATACCGAAGCGGAAATGAAGAACCGCATTGCGAATGATCCGCACTCACCGGGAATGTATCGAGTGAATGGCCCCTTGAAGAATTGCCCGGAATTCTTTGAATCGTTTGGAATTAAAGAGGGTGCTAAAATGCGTAATCCGAAAGAGAAAATTTCGAAAATTTGGTAGAAACCTTCTATTCTTAAAACTTGAATTTAGATCGACCTCAGTTAAGGTTTGTTACAGCAAACTTCAATAATGCCTCCTAGGCAAGTAACGTTTTTAAGGTAACAGGAAGATTAGTTATTTTTACAATCTCCTCCGACATTTTGATTAGTTAAGGAATATTCTGAAACGCCCCATCGCTTTCACCTTTACATTTGACCTTTTTCACAAGGTAACCAAAATTAATATCAATGGGATCGGTATTGGTTCGCGCGATAATCTTTGTAGGTTATTTCATGCTTTCAAACTCACCACCGATGGTTATAATTTCCACTTCCCTCTGGTTGTCGTTCATATTTGTAGGCACCAAGTTTCTGGAGACTTTATATCGGCATTACGTATCAATTCCTTGGAGTATATAATTTCAGTTTACATCATATCTACA